>CAZZXW010000106.1:0-9506 GCA_964658095.1 uncultured Parafilimonas sp.
AGTCAATAACATAATCCGGTGACTTGCCGGTTATGGCATTGTGGAAATTGTAAGAAAATGCGGCGTTGAACTCCGTCATGTTCTCCGCATACTTACCCCAGGTGAGCTTCAGAAGCCCCGCCATTGTGTGGAGGAAATTCTGAACTAATGAAAACCTTAATTGTACATCAATCTGATCTGCAGAAGACTCGCCCTTGCGTTTTCTTGAGCGAATCCTGATGTACTTAACATTCTTCCAGCTTGCGCCGGTTACGGTACCTACGGAGCCTTGTATTGCGCCAAGAATACCTTCTGGTGTTTGAGCCATGTGAAAATGGTTTTTTAAACAGGAATATTGGATTTAAAGCCTGGCTGCTCTGGCCGCCCTGCTTTCCGATATAAAAGTAGCATGCACATACAGCGCCATGTATTTATGCAGCACCGATTGCCGCGCTACAGCCAATTTTTCTATCTTTTTCCTGATTTTACCGGCTCTTGTTTTTGCGCATACTTTTTTCATGTACGATTTTCAAGACGTTTTGAAAACGAATAATTCTTTAAAAATGCGTGACAAAAATTCAGAGCAGGTGGTTTTAGGCAAGTCCCTACAAGGTCCCTACAAGATCCCTATCAAACCCCTACAAAGTGCCTTAGAAAAAAGCATGACAAAGTTGCCAGTTTGCTAAAAACCAGCCTTGCTTTAAGTGTACGAAAGCTTTTAGATCGTAGCGCTTTGCTCGAGGATGAACAGAATGCCGGGCAGATAGTAGAAGTAACTGCCGCCGAGCTTACCGCAGGGCACTACCTTATTGTCCCGCCAGTTACGGAGCGTTTTATCTGTAATTTCCAGAACCTGCAGAATGCGGGAGGCATTTTTCCAGTCTTCTAACTTTGTATTGGATAACTCCATTGTTATCTTTTGTTTGCCGTTAACGAATTTTACGTCGGCTTTTATTACCGGCTTAGGTGCCGGGTTCTCCTTCTTCATTTTGAAAGCGGTATTTGGTTGCTTAATTTGAACATCTAATTTAGCATCTATACATTTATCGTTTAATACTTAAAAGCTAATTTGATATTCGTAAAAGACAGGTGCTGGTATAATAAACTTATACAGATATAGCGAAGTTGCAAACCTGAGCGAGAAAAGGAAAATAAGTAAATTATATAATGCAGGGTCTTAAGCTGGGCACAATAGCTATCTATAAAGACCCGGCTGCGGCGTAAAAACTTCTTTAATATAGTTGACTACTTAATAAAAGTTTTAAACTTTAAGATAGATGCGGCAAAGTTGCAAACTTTGCCGAGAGACCAAACACTTTGCCGAGCTGGGAAGTTGGCCAAAAGACTTGAACACTTTGCCGAGCTGGGTATCAGATTGGATAATCAAAAATTTAGATCATGTTTTTTACCATGTACATTCATAAGTGGATGGACTTTATTTTTAATTTACATTCTATGTGGCGGTACTATATAGCGTTAAGCCCACACAACTTGACCTCTACGTATAAAGAAATGACTTTTACATTCAACTATTCTATTTATTGAAGGATGAAGTGTTATAATATTTTGTTTATCAATTTCAACATTCCATGATGGATGATATTCTTTAATTAAATTCATATGTAAAATTTTATTGCAACCACATGGACAAACCATAACTGCTTTCCAGTGATAACCTTCATTTTCGATTATATAAATTATTCTGTTATCGAGTTTGTCTGGAACATCATTTACAATCCTTGCCTTATAAAGTTTTTCTTGTTTTAATAGATTTTGAACCCAATTAAATAATCGTTTAATCATTCTTTATTTCTGAAAGATTAAGCAATGGTTCTATGTCTCCATAACCAACATATTTATTAAAGAAAGCACAAGGCTTTTCATCATATTCTTTAAGCATTAATAGCTCGTCAAACAAGATTCGAATTACCGAAACTTCATCGTTGGTTACATTTCTGAATGGATGTATACGGTTCAAAAAATCATTTACAGCGGTTGCTGCAACTTGCATATTTATACTTATAACGGCAGGGCTCGATTCATTTGCTTCTTTAAGATAACCATTCCTGCATCTTTCTGCATATTCTTCGGGATTTGTTCTTTTAATTCCTTCAGCTTCTAACGTTTGAAGGTTATATTGTTTTCTGCTTAATAAACTTGAACCACCTGGTTGAATGTAATGTATGCTTCCAAAAATGTTTTCAATGCCGCCATTTCCATCGGCGTTAAGTTTAACACCTAAATCAAATAACGGGAGAACATAAAAAGAAGAAATAAGATTTAATACATGGCGCGCTTCTGCACTATCAGGGCAGCTAAATAAAACATCGCAATCTGCGAGTTCTTTTATTACTTGAAAATTTGTTACGTGTTTACTGAATGTAATTACATTAGTTCCAAAGCCAGTTTCTTCTATTGAACGCTTCATCACCTCTACTTTCAGAACATGGGTTTCAGCATCCGATAAAGTGGAATTAATAATGCGGTTTAGATTTACTTTATCTATATAATCAGGGTCTACTAAAATTAAAGTGCCAACTCCAAAACGTTTTAGCTGTTCTATCAATGGGCTTCCTGTTCCTGAACAACCAACTATACCAATTTTCATTTTACTCAACATTGACACAGTCTTCTTTCCAAAGGTTTGCAGATTTCTTAATTGGATACTTTCATCAATAAAACTTTCTTCATTGTATTGCCAGTTATAAATTGTACTTCCAGCAATTAATATTTGATTTATTTGTTCAAACTCAACCTGCTCATTAATAAAGCGACCAAATATTCTTCCGTCAGGCAGCATAATGCAACTTGCATGAGGTAGACCATCGTCTAACCACGAATGAATACTTGTAAAAAGCTTAGTATCGGAATCGGTATCTATTTCGGAAAAGAATTCGCCGCCGCCAGGATGACAATGAATTTTTAAAACTGCAAGACCTTTTCTTTTCGCCTTTTCAATTAAATGCACAATAATATCAGTTGACCAATGCACATAGTCTTCTTTGCGTTCGTAACATTTATCGTAAGGGATTCGAAAAATTTCTTGTACTGCTAATGTTGTATTGTCTTTCCAGTTGCTTCTGCCACATAAAGCAATGGCAACGGCTTCTTTACCATCGCCAGGAAATAAATGTTCCTGCAATTTATTATAGTGAATGCCTGATATTCTTACTTTATTCATATTTATCTTTTTAAATCTTTTTCAAGCCAATTGCTTACCAACAAAAGGTGCGTCATAACATTATCTTCTCCGGGTCTCCATTCTCCTGCCCGCCGATGTCTTGACCATCGTTGGAAGTTTTTATTGTCTATTATTTGCAGTGACGTAGCTGTTATTCCTTTTCCATTTGTTTTCTGTAAATGAGGAAAGAAATAAGCCATATCTATCTGCGCTGCCGGATAGTTTGGAGGAATCATTAAAGCGACTTGTGCAGCAGTTACATTATAACCTGTTGGAACTGGATAATTATGTATGATTAACCAATTTCCTCGATTCGCAATAGCTTCCCACTGGAAGCCATTGCTTTCAAGGAATTCAACATCTTCACTTGGCAATAAAAATTGTCTTTTTAAATTATTCTCCATCTTGCTGTTCTTTTGGAAGTGTTACAAAGCGCACTAAACATTCTTCTCTTAAATTAATCGGTGCATGCAAATCATGAATCTTTTGCGGTTGCGGATTAGTGCTTACCACTTTGAATAAATTATATTTTTCAACGGGAAGCTTATTTGCTTTTGTAAGTAATTGCACGCCAGATGTAATGGGTAAGTGGAAATCAATGTAAGACTTATCAACACGTACCTTGTAAATATGTGCAGGTGGAACTGGTTTGCATGTTTTACCATACTCTTCAATATTTACTTCATGCACCCAATGCTTTGTCATAAACTTTAAACCTGTGCAAACCATCTTTATTTTCTCCTCAGGTTCATAAGCTAATTCTGTTTCCGAGCCATCTTCATTAAGTTGAATTAAATAAGAATGTTCAGGATTAATACCAGCCAACTTTAAAATTTCTATTGGCGTAAGAAATTTTTTGTCTGTTGTCTCAGGCTCTTTGTTTACATGATAATTAAATACTTCTGGTTCCTTTGTAACGAAGTGTTCTATTTCAGGATTTGAAATATCAACTTCTTCATCAAGGTCAATTTTTGCAAAGTCACAGCCTTTAAGTTTTTGATAAAGAGTGTAACATTGAACAGGTGTTAATCCGGCTTTTTCTAAGATTTGTCTTCCGGTGACTTGGGAATCTGGAAAGAAAATTTCATCTTTATTGATGATAATTTCAAAAAGTGTTTTAGCATTCATTTGCGTTGTTTCTTATAAATAAGTAATCGTGACCGGATTTTATGTCACGCTTACTTATTATATAAAAAAGGAGATGGAAATTGACCGCCTAAATAAATCAGCTCAATTTCGGTGTAGCAGCCTTGTACAAACGATACAATGTTCGAGCGATGAAGCAGAAGTTAATTCAGCTAAAAGTTATTTGTATCAAAATTTATTCGAAGATTTTTATGATAGATGTTTTTTATCAGTTAGCAAACTCTACGGAAATTTTCCTGATTGGCAAGAATACACAGATGATGTGTTTCAAGAAACATTTATTGTAGGATTTGAAATTATTAGAAAATTTAAGTGGGAAAAAACATGGACTGAAAACCAATTTAGAAATAAATTTCTTTATTGGATGGCAGAAATCGCTAACCACAGAATATTAAACCATATCAATCAAAAATTGAAAGAGGAGGAGCAGAATAAAAAATATATTTCATTTCTTGCATCGCAGTCTAATTCTGGAAATATTGGAAAAAGAAAATACATCCCAACATATGATAAAATGAAATTTACATTGTTATGGCAAAAATTAAATAATATGACCAAAGAAATATTACTGATTTGTGCCGAGCATGAAACCCTTGGAGAGAACAATAAAAACCATTTACCAGATGAAGCAATTCAATACTTAAAGAATAAATACAATGTAAGTTCCGATGCAATTAGAAAAGCAAAAGAAAGGGGAAAAAAATTACTTATGGAATGCAAAATCGAATAATATATGTCATCAATTAAAAAAAATATAAACCCGGCAACTTCAAAGAATAATGAATGTATTAATTTAAAAGAAGACTTAAAGCATTTCGGATATCTACTTCCAACTAATGACGAAGAATTAGAGGACTTTCATAAAATAAACGGTTCTACAAAAGTCATAGTTCCAGAAAAATTTAAGAACGGAGATTTCCTGTTTAAGAAAAAAGAAATTTCAAATTCAAAGGTTGTTTCTTTAGTTAATTCAGAGATTGTGAAGTCTAAAGCCAACAAGCACAATGTATCTAAAACTGTTTACTTTAAAAAAGTAGTATTAGCAGCAGAAATCGCGAATAAATTGCATGGTGAGCCAACATTTGGTCACGTAAAATTTGTTAAGCTCCTTTATTTGTGTGAACAGGTTTGTAACATGCAACTCGCAACGAATTATGGCAAATATGCTGCTGGTCCACTAGACCCAAAACTTATTCATTCCATAGACGCAGAGTTTAAGAAAAAGAAGTGGTTTAAAGTATTTAAGAATGATAAAGGCTATAAATATGAACCAGATGAAAAATTAGGCGAGTATGAAAAATATTATAGCAATTACTTTCATGAGGAACTTAATTCTATAAATATGATATTAAGTTTATTTCAAAAGCTAAAAACAAACTTTTGTGAAATAGTTGCAACGGCATATGCGGTTTGGAAAGAATTAATTGATGAACAACTGCATATTAGTGATGAAATAATTATAAAGAAATTCTACGCTTGGCATACAGAGAAGCAAAAGTTTACCGAATTACAAATAAGAAGTGCTTTAAAATGGATGAATGATAATAAAATCGTCCCTGTTACTTCTTAAACACAGTATCTAAATGAAATTGTAAAAACTCTCTATTAGGATAATACTTTTTAGGTAAAATAATTTTCGAATCAACAAGTGAAGCAAAGTGATGATTATAATAGTCCGCTTTGCTTTTCTTCTTTAATTCTGTTGATAAAACAACTTCAAACTTTTCTGTAATGCCAATATATCCTTTATCATAGGCTCTATCATACAAAGGCGATAAACAAATTCCATTTTCAGGGTTCAATCTTTCTTTTTCATTCTTAGACCATGGTAAAATATGACTTGCCACTAACAGATCAGGGATGTCAATGCCGGTGATGGCGCATTTACCATTGTAATTGGCAATAACAATTTGCCTGAATACATTTTGATTTACTCTTGTTTTTACTGCTCTTACTTTGTATTCACCTTTTAAATCTTTGAGATCGTTTAGTGTATCCGCATATTTATTTTCAATAGTTGTATGTTCTTTATTGGCAAGTATTCTTTCGCTTTCAAACAACAGTTCGTCTTTGTTATTAATGAATTCATTCCATATCGGCTCAACCTGTTTCAATCCGCCTTTTAAACCAACAATACCGCGTTGTTGATGATACGGATCAACGGCAGCAAAATTGTTTAAGCGCATTGCTACAGAACCTACAGTTCTATTTATGAGATTTGCTAAATGAATTATTTCAGGTGTTCCGGTATGAAGTTTTCCAAATGGCAACTTTAAATAAAGATTCAAGGCAAGTATTAATTCATCTCTTGTCCAAAGTTTTCGTTCAGCCATAATTCAAATTTAACTGAAAGAATAAAGCGGCGTACCAGCATTTCCGGCTTTGTATTCTTGCTTTTAATAGCAGCCATATTCTTACTTCTTATTTCCTTACTGTGCACATCTGCCATTAAGCAAAGCTATCAGCTTTTAGCCATTGGCTGTTAGCATGAATGACAATGTTATAACGGCACGGTATTTACATACTACCTGTAAACAAATAAAAATTTATGGCAGATCTTGACGTACAACCTAAGAAAAAGAATTCGTGGTTACCCTGGTTAATCGCACTTATTGCATTACTTCTTTTATTCCTGTTATTACGCAGTTGTAATAAAACACATGCAGTTGCAAATACGACTGATTCAACCACCAATATCAGGCAGGCTGATACCTCAGCTAATCCAGGTGCAGCTACTACCGTACCTGCAGGAAGCGCAGCAGACTGGAATAATATTGATCGCAATGCACCAACTGCTTCTTATGCAGAAATTACCAATAAAGACATTAGCGTACATGGTAACGATAATTATAGCATCTACAGTCTTGGTGAAAATGTGTTATTTGAAACAGGTAACAGTACTATACGTAAAGATGCATACCAGAACCTGAAACAGGTTGTTGCGTCTATCAACCAGCGTTATAAAGGCGGTGACATAAGAATATATGGTTACACGGATTCAGTAGGTTCCAAAGGGTATAATAAGGAACTGGCACAGCAGCGTGCAGAAGCGGTAAGCAAATGGTTAGCGGTAAATGGCGGAATTGATTCTTCAAAGATCTCTATAAACGCTATTGGCGAAGGCCAGCCTGTTGCTACAAACAATACAGCACAGGGCAGGCAGCAAAACCGCCGTGTTGAGATAGCAGTAAGAAAGGCACAATAATTATTAAACTATTAAAATATTAAGTATGACAAGTACAGAACAAACAGGCAAACATCTTGAAAAATTAAAAGGCAGCGATTTTGAAATTGCAGATGGTGAACCGGATATTCGTGGCTGGGATGTTAAGGACAGGGATGGAAAAAAGGTGGGTGAAGTGGATGAATTGATTTTTGATGTAGAGGCACGTAAGGTGCGCTATATGGTTGTTGACACAAATAATAACGATTATACTATTGAAACGAAGCATATACTGATACCGATAGGGTTGGGTGAGTTACATACCAGCGATAATGATGTTTATTTAAACGGTGTATCAGCAGAACAGGTAAAAGGATACCCTGAATATAACAACGATGATGATATTACCCGTGAACATGAAACTTTGGTGCGTAACCTGTTTCCCATTAATGATCCCGGTTCTACCTATGAAATGGGTTTAGCTTTAGGCCACATGGATACGTATGCAGGTTTTTATGATAATGATTTCTTTAACGAAAACAACCTGTTTAAAAGCCGCAGGAAATCCGTATTAGATGATGAAACGATCAGCCCTGATGATGAAGAGAAAGATACTATTTAAAGCGACTATGTGAGATCAAAAAACACAGGTGATATTCATACACCGAAAAGCGATTTTTCCGGTGGCGACCTTTAATGTAGCCATTCATTTTAAGCAAAGGGAACCGGTTGGTTCCCTTTGTTGTTTTTATGATTTGATATTACCGTGAACTGGCTAACTCCTTTAAATTTTGTGTAACCAGATCCTGAAGTTTACCACCTACCTACATCTTAATAGTTTTGCATAACAAAAGATGAAAAAGTTATACAAAGAGGCGATGCAAATAAAGGGAAATGTGTAGTTTTAAATAAAAAATGATCAAGTATAATACCTTTCTTATCTTGTTTATTACAAGTGTTATTGTATCACTTGTTTTTGTAGTGTTTTATATACACAGCATTTCTTCGGTGATGCTGCATGAGCAGGAATATACTGATCAACATCCTTTTGAAGTAATGAGATACCTGTTTAGTGTTCCGGTAATTATTAGTTTGATCGTATTGGTGACAAGTAACCTGGCATACCGTATAACCGGCATTGTGGCTGTTGCAAAAAGCAATACAGTATCTGACGGAGAAAAAGCCCTTTGGATCATTGGCTTTGTGCTGCTTAGTTTTATTACGTCAATTGTTTTTTTGATTTTGGCAAAGGGTAAAGGTTTTGCGCAAGCGTAGTCACGAACCTCTGCTTCTGTTATCACCAACCGCTTTTGCTATAGCGCCATATTCTTACTGCGTGTTACCTTGAGATGCACGTTTGCCCTTAGTGCTGAAATGATAAGATGATAGCATTAGTTTAATATTCCTGCTGCGCAAAATAAACGGGCTGCAATATCCTGTATTTAACACGGCGGTTATGTTGCATGGCCGGTTGCCATTTGGGTGATTGCTTAATAACCTTCAGGGCAATTTCATCAAACGCAGGATATAAAGGTGTGTTTACTTCTACGTCTGTGATATTGCCCTCTTCATTAACCACGGCTGCTACCACCACTACGGCTTTATCTGCATTATCAAATTTATACTGGGTTGGAAAGTAGAGGTTTTTTGAGAGGTATTTTTGCCAGGCCTTTATGCCACCAGGAAACGTTGCTTCCTGATCTTTATTAGTTGTGTCTGCCATGCTGTTGCCTTCCTCGTCAAAATACTGTTTATCTGTAAGTGTGCCGTCATGGTAGGTTTCCAAAGCGCTTAACATACCGTTCTTATGAAAATACTGCCATTTACCGTTTTGCCTGTACCCGGCACTGTACCTGCCTGCGGAAGCAGCATTGCCATTATCAAACCATGTTACTTCTACCCCGCTGCCATCACTGTTCCATACCGCAGAATCTTCCATATAACCGTTAGCATGCCATGCGTAGCTGCTACCTGTTTTGTTGCCTGCAGCATAGGTAATGGAGTCTTTGATCATGCCGTTGGGATAGTAGTCCAGCC
>CAZZXW010000107.1:0-9488 GCA_964658095.1 uncultured Parafilimonas sp.
AAAGTTTTCATAGGGTACGGATTAAAAACGGGCTGAGGTTTCTACCTTAGCCTTCGTTTTTTTACAGATGTATGGGTTTGAAAGCAAAACCTTTTTCGGTAAACTGTTTCAATACCTGCGGAAGCGCAAAACTTAACGCATTAAAGGCCTTGGCGCTATCATGAAACACAATTATAGAACCCGGCTCAGCTTTATGGATCACGTTTTTTAAAACTTTTTCAGGTGAAATACTTTGATCAAAATCGCCGCTTAAAACTTCCCACATTACAATAGTATAACCTAAATTTTTTTGTAGCAGGTTAGCCGTTATAGGAGAGATTCTTCCGTAAGGCGGACGAAAAAGTTTTGAATCAATATACTGCGCTGCCTGTTTAATATCAACAATATAAATATTTTTTTTGGTTGACAAACCGTTTACATGATTGAATGTATGATTGCCAACTGCATGGCCTTCGGTTAAGATGCGTTCATAAATTTCAGGATGATCTTTTACATTTTTTCCAAGGCAAAAAAAAGTGGCTTTGGCGTTGTATTTTTTTAATTCATCCAATACAAATGGCGTTGCAATTTCATGTGGGCCGTCATCAAAACTTAAGTACAGGTTTTTTTCTTTGGATGAAATATTCCATACAAATTTTTTATTAAACCTGCTAAACCATTTTGGAATTTTAGTTATGTAAAACATTAATCAAATGTAAGAATGCGGCTTGCAGGAAATGCATCAATCAATCTTTGACAGCTAATGTCCGTAGTATTCTTCAGGCGGCATTTTAAATAATACGTTACGCTGAAATTGCGTGAAGCCCTGCATTTCTTCATCATGTGTATAAACCCAGTTATCGTAACGGTTCTTATTTATGATTGTTCCAAACAACCATTGATTGTATGCATCAAACAAACCTTCACGCATTAACTGTGTTTGAAAATCAAATAAATGAAATGGGTAATTTATAGCAGCAGTAACGTTCCAGTTAAGGATAAAACGGCTGCGAAAAGCAGTTACCATTTCAGGGATAACGTTATCTGTTGTTGCAGGTTCAAGAGATGCGCTTAATGCAGTGGCTGCTGCTTTTTCAAATTCGTTGCCACTGGTTTTTAGTATATCAATGTTTGATTTATTATTAAGCACAAGTTTATAATCATTCAGCAACAAAGTTTTTATTTCAGCTGTACGTGTTGTTAAGCTTTCAATATTTACAAAAATTTCACTGTATATAATGCTCCAGAAAATGTTGTTATTATCCGCATAATATTTTGCAGCATAGTAATAGTTGTTGTTGTAATTAGGATCTGCCTGAATACCTTTTTCCCATTGCAGTATTGCTTCACGCTTGTTATCATATTGTGTAAGCATGTCTCCATATTCGCTATACAACACGCCGCTTTTAGGAAATTTTTTTAAGCCCGATTTATACAATTTATCTGCTTCTTTATAATCTGCAATTGCCTTGTATGTAAGGCCGAGTATCTGGTAGCTTTGCACATCAGCATCATCTCTTGCAATAATGATCTTCCCAACTTCAAGTGACTTTTGATAATCTCTTGCCAAATAACTGATGTACGCTTTATCTTTTAACAGATCAAGGTTATCAGGATATTGAATCAAGCCCTGGTCTAAAGCCTGAACAGCATCAGTAAAATTTTGCTGTTGCGCAGATGCCATTGCCTGCTTGCGTATTGATTCAACCGTTTGCTGTGCGTTTAAAATTATTATTGAACAGCAGAGTAAAAATGTAAAACAAAATCTTTTCATAGATCTATTCATAAATAAGATGAGTTACCAAACCATCCCTCAATTTTGGTTCAAACCAGGTTGTTTTTGGCGGCATAATATTGTTACTGTCTGCTATCTTAAAAAGCTGATCAATTGTTATTGAAAAAAGGCTAAATGCCATTACAAAATCACCGCTGTTTACACGTTTTTCAAGTTCTCCCAATCCGCGTATGCCACCAACAAAATCAATGTTTTTATCTTCCCGCTGATCGTATATTCCTAAATGCTTTGATAGAATATTATTCTGAAGTATGGTTATGTCAAGCCCGCTAATAGGATCATTTAAATAAGTGCCCGGCTTTGCATAGAGCTTATACCATTTATTATCAATGTATAAACCAAAAGTGTGCAACATTTCAGGTTTATACATTGCAGGTTTTTCTTCTATATAAAAATCGTATTTCAGCTCATCTAAAAATGATTCAACGCTTAAACCATTCAACGTTTTTACAACACGGTTATAATCCATTATGTGCAACTGGTCAGCAGGAAATAAAGTAGTAAGAAAAAAATTTGCAGCGGGGTATTTCTCACCAACTTCCTGTTTCACTTTTGCTGCTGATGCAGCGCGGTGATGGCCATCAGCTATGTATGTGTATTTGATTTCATTATTGAAAATATCGGTTATTGTTTTGATAAGCTTATCATCATTAATAATCCATAATGTATGCGCAACATTATCTTCTGCAACAAAATCGTACACAGCATTTTTATTGATGGCACATTGTTCAATCAGCTTATCAATATCAGCATTATTTCTATAAGTCATAAACACATTGCCCGTTTGTGCGCCTGTTGTTTTTATGTGATTAATGCGATCCTGTTCTTTTTCAGGCCTTGTTAATTCATGCTTTTTTATGATGTTGTTTTCATAATCTTCAACGCTGCTTAATGCCACCAAGCCAACCTGGCTTTTATTACTCATTGTTAAGCGATATACGTAATAACATTCTTTATTTTCTGAAAATAAAATGTTGCGTTTGATAAATGCCTGCAGGTTTTCTTTTGCTTTTTCATATACATCCGGGCTATAGATGTATGTGCTTTCAGGAAGATCAATTTCACTTTTTGTGATATGCAAAAAAGAATTGGGATTGCCCTGCGCTTCTTTTTTTGCTTCAGCGCTGGTTAAAACATCATACGGTTTGCTGGCTACATTTTTTGCGATCTGTGCCTGTGGCCTTAAAGCTTTAAACGGTTTTATTACTGCCATTGAGTTATTAAGTGTTTCTAACTATATCTTTTACCGAAATCATTCATTAAATCGCACATTGCTTTAACTGTGCTTAATGGCATTGCATTGTACATTGATACACGCAAGCCACCAACACTTCTATGTCCTTTCACACCTACCATTCCGTTTTGTTTGCATTCATCTAAAAATAATTTTTCATGCTCTGGTTTGGTTGTTGTGAAAGTTGCATTCATCAAACTTCTGTCCTGCCTGTCAACTTTGCCTTCAAAAACAGGTGATGCATCAAGCGTTTCATAAAATAAATCTGCACGTTCGGTTGCTCTTTTATACATCTCAAATAAGCCACCTTCTTTTTTAATCCAGCGCAAGGTTAATAAGCTTACATACACGGCAAACACCGGCGGCGTGTTTAATAAAGAACCTGCTTCAATATGTTTTTTGTAATCAAGTATGGATGGAATGGCTCTCTTGATCTTTCCTAAAATATCGTTTTTTATTACAACGATGGTAACACCTGCAGCACCTGCATTTTTTTGAGCGCCGGCATAGATTAAAGAAAATTTTGAAAAAGGAATTTCACAACTAAAAATATCGCTGCTCATATCTGCAATTAATGGCACATTAGCTTCCGGTATAAAATGCCATTGCGTTCCTTCAACTGTGTTGTTTGTTGTGTAATGTAAATATTTTACATGCGGCGGAACTGAAAGCTCTTTCGGAATGTAAGTATGATTTAAATCTTTTGATGAACAAGCCACATGCACATTGCCAAACAGCTTTGCTTCTTTAATGGCTTTGCTTCCCCAAATACCATTATCACAATAAGCAGCGGTTTCATCTTCATCTAATAAATTCATAGGCACCTGCATAAACTGTGTGGTTGCGCCACCTTGCAAATACAAAACTTCATACGTATCATCAAGCTGCATTAATTCTTTTATCAGGCTTCTTGCTTCTTCTATTACCTGGATAAACCAATCTGAGCGATGGCCAATTTCAAGAATGGATAAACCAATATTATTAAAATTTAAAATTGCTTCAGAAGCCTGTTGTAACACCTCATCAGGCAATATAGACGGACCTGAATTAAAATTATACATCTTCATGGTAAATGCTTAAGCGAGGCTTGCAAAGTAAAGGGTTTGAAGGCAATGCTTTTAATGCCTGAATAAGTTTTAAGAATTGTGTGTGTTTTCTTCAAGATGCGTTATGCCGCCGGAGATAACAAACTTCATTGCTTCTGCACTCGTCATGTTGGTAACAGGTTTTATTTTTTCTTTTGGCACAAAATAAACAACACCTGTAAGTGAATAAGACAATGGCACATATACAGCAACATGTTCTGCAAGTTCAAATTGTGTAAGATCATTCTGGGTAATAAAACCTATGCGCCATGTACCAATTGCATCAACGCTTACCAGCACAGGCTTATCAAACTTTTTACGGTTGCCGCCAAAAGCTTCCAGAAAATCTTTTACAGATGAATAAATATATTTTATGCCCGGCGTTTGTTCAAGCACTTTATCTAACACTTCAACAATTCTTGATACAATAAATGATGATGAAATCCAGCCGATAAGCGTAACACTAACAACTACCAATAAAAATCCAAGACCCGGAATAGTGTGTATTGATCCATCAGGCGCAGTCATTGCATTAGGAAAAATGCTGTGCAGTATATCAGGCAAAATATTATCAACCAATCTAAAAAGCCATATTACTACATAAAGTGTAATGCCGATAGGAGCGATAATGATAATTCCCTGGAAAAAATACTGTACAATATTTTTCAGCTTAAAGTTATCTGTTGAAGAAGGGGGTTTTTCCATACTGCAAAATTGGATTTAAAAAAATCAAACATAACCGTTCATCAATAAATAATTTAAATTTCTTTGTGGAAACTATTATTACAAAAAAAGTTTCCATAGTTTTGTTTTGCAAGCAACATGAGTATTAAAGAAAGAATTCAGCATAAGGCTGAAGAACTGTTTAGGCAATACGGTATAAAAACCGTAACCATGAATGAGATTGCCGCACAGCTTGGCATTTCAAAAAAAACCATTTACCAGTATTATTCAGATAAAGATGCGTTGGTTAAAGATATTTTTGAAACCATAACAGACCATAATAAGCAAAAATGTATGCTTATAAAAAACGAGGCTGATAATGCAGTTCATGAACAGTATCTTTCCAGCGATGCAGCGCAGGAAATATTCAGTAATATGAATTCTTCCGTGCTGTTTGATCTCAACCGTTTTTATCCAAATGTGTTCGCTGAGTTTGAGAATCATAAAAAGAAATTTCTATTCAATGTTATAAAAGACAATTTGATAAGAGGCACAAAAGAAGGCCTTTTCAGAAAAGATATTGATGTGAATATCATAACATGGCTGCAGCTTGAATTGATTTCAGGGATGCTTCGCAACGAAGATGTGATGAGCGGAAAAGTAAGCGCAGCCCAGTTTGAACGGCAAATGAAAGATTTCTTTTTACACGGCTTGTGTACCGAAAAAGGATTACGCTTTGTTTCAAAGTATAAACAGCAACGTCAAAAAAAAACAGCATGAGATTAATAAGATACATGTGTTTAATCGTTTTAATTTTTATAAGTGCAGCAACATTTTGCCAGCAGCCCGAAGTGCATCAATTTTCTGTTCAGCAATGTATTGATTATGCAGAAAAAAATAATGTAGCTGTAAAGAATGCCTTGCTTGATGTGCAGCTGCAGCAACAACAGAATCGTGGCATAACAGCCGCCGCATATCCGCAGATAAATGGCAGCTTTAATACACAATACAATCCCAATGTTACGGTACAAACCTTTCCCAATTTTATTGGTCAGGCAACGTATGGTGTGCTTGAAGCAGAAGGTGTAAAAGATGGCAGCGGCAATCCTATAAAATCACCAAGCGATTTTGGTTTTATTGAAGCTTCTTTCGGCACAAAATATACAGCAAATGTTGGTGTTACTTTATCGCAAATTTTATTTGACGGGCAGGTTTTTGTTGGCTTGCAGGCAAGACAAACTTCTATCGATTACAGGTTGCAATCTGCAGAATATACCAAGGTTTTAGTACGAACCAATATTTCAAAAATTTACTACCAGCTTTCATTATCAAAAGTGCAGGTACAACTTGTTGATGCCAACATCAGCAGAACAGATAAACTGTTAAGCGACAGCCGCGAATTATACAAGAATGGTTTTGCTGAAAAGCTGGATGTTGATCGTGCTTCTGTTCAGCTTACAAATTTTCAATCGCAAAAGCAAACAACTTTAAATACAATTGCCAACGGTTATCTTGGGTTGAAATTATTAATGGGCATGCCAATAAAAGATTCATTGGTGCTTACAGATTCTATTAGTGCTGAAAGCATACAACAGAACGCTTTATTGCCGAATGAATATAAGTATGAAGACCGGCCTGATTACAGAACATTATCGCTTTCAGATAAGTTGCAGGAATTTAATGTACGCAGGTATAAATTGTCAAGAATACCAACAGCATCTTTAAATGCAGGTTATTCAAAACTTGCCCAAAGAAATAAGTATGATTTCTTTTCAGGTGCGCCGTGGTTTACCAGTTCATACATTGGCTTAACGGTTAATGTACCCATCTTCGGCGGCTTTTTAAAAGCTTCTAATATTAAAACGGCAGAACTGCAGTTACAACAAACAAACAACAGTCTATCTTACTTGAAATTGCAGATTGATGAGCAGGTTGATTCATCTATCATAAGCTTTAATAATGCTATCATTAATCTTAACAATCAGAAAACAAATGTTGACCTGGCAACGCAGGTTTATGATCTTACAAAAAAGAAGTATGAATCAGGCCTTGCTTCAACAACTGATATATCAAATGCCCAGGCAGATCTTACTACAGCGCAAAGCAACTACCTGATTGCATTGTATTCTGCAGCACTTGCAAAAATTGATTACTTAAAAGCAACCGGAAAATTATAAGCACATAAAATTTTAATATGCAAAAGCAACTGATCGGTGTATTAATAATAACAGCATTTTTTTCTGTTGTTAGTTGTAGCCCGAAAAAAAATAATGATAACGCTGATTTATCAGCAAAGAAGGCAAAGCTTGAACAGCTTAAAAAGCAGCAGGATGATCTTACCAAACAGATATCAACTTTGCAGGCTGATATTATCAAGCTTGATCCTTCGGCCAATCCTGAAAAAGCAAAACTTGTTGCGATTCAAAAATTATCAACTGATAACTTCAATCATTATATAAACCTGCAGGGCAAGGTTGATGCACAAAATATTGCATACGTAACATCACGCAGCCCGCAACCGGGCCAGGTTAAAGCATTGTATGTAAAGCAAGGTGATTATGTAAAGCAAGGACAGCTATTGCTTACGCTGGATAATGAGCTTGCCCAAAAAGCTGTTGACCAGGCGCAAACACAGGTAAAATATGCGCAGGATATTTATAACAGGCGCAATAATTTATGGAAAGAAAATATAGGAACGCAGGTTGATCTTACAACTGCAAAAAACAATCTTGACCAGGCGCAGCATTTGCTTGACCAGGCAGAAGAACAATTAAGTTTTTCAAAAGTGTATGCTGATATAAGTGGCGTAGCAGACCAGGTAACTATTCATATTGGTGAAACATTTCCTTCAGCAACAGGGTTTATAAAAATTGTAAATACAAGTGATTTAAAAGTTACATCACAGGTTCCTGAAAATTATCTTGACAGAGTAAAAGTGGGTGGTAGTGTAAGAATTATTTTTCCTGATCTTAATGATTCTATCACGTCAAAAATTAGTGTGGCAAGCAAAGTGATTGATCCTAACAGCCGCACTTTTGAGATTGAAGCAAAGCTTCCGCCAAATTCGTTATACAAACCTAATCAATTGGCTTATGTGCATATAATGGATTATGCCGCAACTAACTCACTCACTATTCCGGTAAACACTTTACAAACAGATGAACAGGGAAAATATGTGCTGGTTGCAGTTGCAGAAAACGGTAAAATGTATGCACGCAAGAAACATGTTGTAGTGGGTGAAATGTATAATAACCAGCTTGAAATAAAGAGCGGTTTGGCACAAGGTGATATGCTTATTACTGATGGTTATCAGAATTTATATGATGGTCAGTTAATAACTACAACAAGCTAAGATTAAGATGAACAAAATCGTCATCGTTCATCAAACTACTTAAATATAATTTATGAGCTTAATAAGCGATAACATAAACTTTAAGCAATTCAGGCCAACAAGCTGGAGTGTTACCAACAAAACGGCTGTTTATCTTATTATCATTTTTGTTACCATTTGGGGTGCTTCAAAATTTGCCACCACGCCAAAAGAACAGTTTCCTGATATTGTTATTCCCACCATTTATATACAAACAATTTATGTTGGCAATTCGCCAAAAGATATTGAGAACCTTGTTACAAAACCGATAGAAAAACAAATTAAAAGTATAACCGGCGCCAAGATTAATAAGATAACAAGCACATCGCAACAGGATTATTCTGCTATTGTTATTGAGTTTGATACTGAAGTTAAAACGGATGTAGCGCTCCAAAAAGTAAAAGATGCAGTAGATAAATCAAAGCAGGATTTACCAACTGATCTTACGCAGCAGCCAACAACACTTGAAGTTAGTTTTTCCGATCAGCCAATCATGTATGTAAACATCAGCGGTAATTATGATTTGCAGCGTTTAAAGAAGTATGCTGATGATATGCAGGATGATCTTGAAAACCTGCCGCAATTAAACCGTGTTGATATTGTTGGTGCGCCTGAAAGAGAATTTCAAATTGATGTGGATCGTCCACGCATGGAAGCAGCCAATGTAACATTTGACCAGATAAACAATGCTGTTGCTGCAGAGAACCATGACATTACCGGCGGCCTTTTGCAAATAGGTGATATGAAGCGCACTTTGCAGGTGCGTGGCCAGTTTAAAACAGCTTACGATATTCAGCAGGTTGTAGTATCAAACACGTATGGCAATCCTGTTTATTTAAAAGATATCGCTACTATAAAAGATACTTTAAAAACAAGCGAGAGCTATGCAAGGCTTGATGGTAAAAATGTTATTACGCTCAACATTATTAAACGTTCCGGTGAAAATTTGATTGAAACATCAGACGCAGTAAAAGCTGCCGTTAATGATTTAAAAGAAAGCGAATTACCAAAAGATGTAAACGTTGTTGTAACCGGTGATCAGAGTAAAGCCACGAGAAATTCTTTTAATGATCTGGTAAATTCAATTGTAATTGGTTTTGTGCTGGTGCTCATTATTCTTATGTTTTTTATGGGCGTGGTTAATGCATTCTTTGTTGCCTTATCTGTGCCCTTAAGCATGTTTGTGGCGTTTGTGTTTTTGCCGCTGGCAGATGTTATAATCGGCACACCTATAACACTTAATTTTATTGTGTTGTTTGCCCTGCTTTTTGGGTTAGGAATTATTGTAGATGATGCCATCGTGGTAATTGAAAACACGCATCGCATCTTCACACAAAGCAATGGCAAACTCTCTTCAAGATC
>CAZZXW010000108.1:0-1032 GCA_964658095.1 uncultured Parafilimonas sp.
CCATCGTTACTGCGAATGACACAATCGCAAAGCAATATGTACTTAGTGCAGGCACACACCATGGAAGAATTTTAGTATTGAATAAAGATTGCGCTAAAGAAAGTACAGGCCATGGTTCGCCGTTGCCAACTTTAGTGCATGGCGGACCGGGAAGAGCTGGCGGCGGAGAAGAAATGGGTGGTGTTCGTGGTGTAAAACATTATATGCAAAGAGTTGCCATACAGGGTTCACCAACATCAATTACAAGTATTACGAACATCTACCAGCAGCATGCAACAGGCATTGCAGGTAATGCACATCCTTTCAAAAAATATTTTGAAGAGCTGCAAGTTGGCGAGCAGATCATCACGCAAAAAAGAACAATTACAACTGAAGACATTAACAAGTTTGCTGATTTAAGCGGCGATCATTTTTATGCGCACATCAAAACAACTGATTTTAATGGAACTATGTTTGAACAGCAGGTTGCACATGGTTATTTTATTATGAGCATTGCTGCCGGTTTGTTTGTTGACGGTTATGAAAAAAACCCGGTGCTGCTTAATTATGGTATTGATGAATTGCGTTTTACAAAACCAGTTTATGCAGGAGCAGAAGTTTTTATAAAGTTTACCTGCAAAGAAAAACTGCCTAATGATAAACGCATCATTAATCAGCCGGAAGATTTTAAACGCGGCGATGACATTGAAAAAGGCATAGTAAAGTGGCTGGTTGAAATGATTGATGAAACCAATGAACAGGTTGGCGTTGCAACAATATTAACAATGGTAGCCAGGAAAAATTAAAGCATGAAAAATGAAATAAGCGAAGGTTATGTAAAATGCGAAACGCTTGACAATATTGCAACTATTGAGTTCTTTCATCCGCAAAGCAATTCGTTACCGGCTAAAATTTTAGAAGAACTCACAAAAGAGATTAATGAAGCAGGTAGTGACAATAATTGTAAAGTAATTATTCTTAAAAGTGCAGGTAATAAAGCGTTTTGCGCCGGTGCATCATTTGATGAACTTGCTGCTATAAAAAATGAAGAAG
>CAZZXW010000108.1:1042-9480 GCA_964658095.1 uncultured Parafilimonas sp.
TGCAATTACTTACCTGCCTGGTAAACTGTATGTAAATGAAGAAGAAGGAACCAAATTTTTTAGTGGCTTTGCTAATGTTATAAATGCAATGCGCAGATGCCCAAAGTTTATTATTGGAAGAATTCATGGTAAATGCGTTGGCGGAGGTGTTGGTTTAGCTGCTGTATGTGATTATGCAATTGCTTTAGACGGTGCTAATATAAAATTAAGTGAGTTAGCTATTGGTATCGGTCCATTTGTCGTTGGTCCTGCAGTTGAAAGAAAGATTGGGTTCGCCGCGTTTTCACAATTAAGCATAAATGCTTCAAGCTGGCAAACAAGTACATGGGCAAAAGAGAAAGGTTTGTATAATGAATTATATAATGATATTAAAAGCGTTGATGAATCAATTCAAAAATTATCTTTTACACTTGCAGAATATAATGTTTCTGCAATGGTTGAACTTAAAAAAATTTTATGGCAAGGCACGGAGCATTGGGAGACATTATTGTATGAAAGAGCGGCAATTAGTGGCAAGCTTGTTTTAAGCAACTTCACTAAAAATTATATACAACAATTAAAAAGTAAAACTAAAAGCTAACAATTTTATTGACGTTAAAATTTGTCTCTTTATTCTCATCCACTCTTTAAGCTCTTAGCTTTTACATTTGCAATATGGAAAAATTAAGTGAATTAGCTGAAACAATGGTAGGCAGCGAAATTGTAAAACTTGGCAATGCTATCAGTGAGCGACAACGCAGAGGAGAAGAGATATTTAATTTTACCATCGGTGATTTCGACCCTTCCATTTTTCCTATACCAAAAGAATTTGAAGATTTAATCATAAAAAATTATCAACAGCATTACACAAACTACCCGCCTGCTGAAGGCATAATAGAATTGCGGGAAGCAGTTGCTCAATTTTTAAAAGAATGGCAAAATTTAAACTATAATACCAATGAAATATTAATTGCCTGCGGCGGAAGGCCTTTGATATACGCTTTATTTAAAGCAGTTGTTGATGCAGGCAATAAAGTTGTTTATGCTGCGCCCTCATGGAATAATAATCACTATACAAACCTTAATCATGCAAAGCATTGTATGATTGAAACAACGCCTGAAAATAATTTTTTACCTACAGCGGCAGACATTGCTAAAAATATTGACGGCGCATCTTTAATTTGTTTATGCACACCTCAAAATCCAACAGGTACAACTTTAAATAAGCAAACACTTTCTGATATATGTGATCTGATAATTGCTGAAAACAGCAAGCGTAAACCAGGCGAAAAAAAATTATACCTGATGTTTGACCAGATGTACGGAGCCTTAACTTATAATAATATCAGGCATTATGATCCTGTTTCATTAAACAGTAAAATGCGTGACTATACTATTTATATTGATGGAATCTCTAAAGCTTTTGCTGCAACGGGTGTGCGAGTTGGCTGGTCTTTTGGCCCGCAGGAAGTGATTGCCAAAATGAAAGCATTTTTAAGTCATATTGGTGCCTGGGCACCAATGGCAGAACAAAAAGCCACAGCTGAATATTTGCTTCAAAAACAACCAATAGAAAATTTTTTAAAGAAGTTTAAATCTGAATTAGAGATACGGTTGCATAAAATTTATGATGGCTTAATCGCATTAAAACAAAAAGGTTTTAATGTTGATGCCATAACGCCGCAGGCTGGTATTTATCTTTCTGGGAAAAGAAACGGCACTACTTACCTGAAAACACAGCAGGATGTTACAAACTACTTGCTTGATGAAGCAAAACTTGCCATTGTTCCTTTTAATGCTTTTGGAGCAACCAATGAATCTTGCTGGTACAGGTTAAGTGTAGGCACTTGTAAAACAGAAGATATTAATCCATTTCTGAATCAACTTCAAACAGCTTTGCAAAAGTTAACGCAATAATTTACCGCTAATAAGTATTCTAATTTTTATTGCTGATAAATACAAAAGGCTTCATATGCTGTGATTGTAAAATTAATCTTACACGATTCACGTCGGTAATGATCTTGTAACGATTTACATCAATCACTTCATTGGAAATGCAGGCAGCGTTAGATGTTTCAACAAGATAAAACAAATCATTTAATTGCTCAATCTGGCGTTCAAGCTCTGCCTTATCCATTATCTGCTTCTTTGTAAAAACCAACAGGTCTCGGTTACGGGGGTTCATAACTGCCTGGTATTTAAAAGTTATTAATTTATTTATCCTACTACCGATCTTCTTGGCGGGCATCCGCATTTAACCCTGGCACTTGGGCTGCATGATCCAAACAAAACAATCGTTAATAAGAGTACAATAAAAAGACCAGAAATTTTTTTGCCGTTCATTATATTGTGGTTTCTAAATTACAGCGTTTTTTATTATCAACTAATTTTTTTTTGAATAATCAGCCAAAGTTTAAAAAAATCCTCTTCGCTCCGCTTGATTGGGGGCTTGGTCATGCAACAAGATGTATACCTCTCATACGTGAATTTTTAGCCCTTAATTACATTGTTACTATCGCTGCTTCCGGATCATCTTTAAACCTGCTAAAAACTGAATTTCCTCAATTAATTTTTCTTAACCTAAACGCTTACAATATTGTTTATTCTAAACATAAACGCTTTCTGGTTTTTAAAGTTGCAATACAAATTCCTAAAATTTTAAAAGCCATATGGCTTGAACATAAATGGCTGGAGAATTTATTAAAAACGCAAAGTTTTGATGCGGTAATTTCAGACAACAGGTATGGATTTTATTCAAAAAAAACGCATTCTGTTTTTATTACACATCAGTTGCAGGTAAAAACAATTTTTAAGTTTACAGATAATATTATTCGCTGGCTAATATACAGGCGCATTAATAATTTTTATGAATGCTGGGTTCCTGATTTTGATACAGAGCAAAATATGGCAGGTGCATTATCTCATCCTGCAAAACTTCCCAACATTCCTGTAAAATACATTGGGCCGCTTTCCCGCTTTAAACAAGTTGAACTGGATAAAAAAACTTATAAATACTTTATTATTATTTCCGGGCCTGAACCACAACGCACTTTGTTTGAACAACAAATTTTAAAGTTTATAAAAACAAGCAAGCATACTTTTTTAGTTGTTTTGGGTAAGCCATTGCAAAAAAATTCTGTTATTAAAAATCATAATTGCAAAGTATATAATCATCTTTCAACAAAGGAAATTGAGCAGGCGTTTGCCGAAAGTGAATATGTTATAAGCCGTTGTGGCTACACTACTGTAATGGATATTCTTACACTCAAAAAGAAATCAATTTTAATTCCAACGCCCGGGCAAACTGAACAGGAATATCTTGCAAAACATCTTTCACAACAAAATTGGTGTTATACATTTTTGCAACAGGATGATTTTGATACGCACTTAAAAGCGGCTGAATTATTTGAATATAATTTGCCCGACATCAATACTGATCAATATAAAAAATATATAGCGGAGTTTGTTAAAGCAATTTGATTGCAAAAGCTAACTAACTTTTTTTGGATAATCAAAGAACCAGAATTCTTTGTCTGCATTCGCGAAATTTTTCCAGCTATTATTCAACATTCTAATTGCAAAAACTGCGCAGGTTGGCATTTCATCAACATGAACATTGGTTAGTTGATTTGCAAAATATGTTATACCATCATTATGAGAAAAAATGGCCACCGTTGAATATTCATCATCCAGGTTTGTTATCGCATCAAGAAATCTTTCGTTGGTAGGATCAAAGAGATTTGGAACTTGTATGATATGCTTCTTTTTTATATCAAATTCTTCAGCAAAATAACCGGCTGTTTCCATAGTTCTTTTTGCCGGGCTTGCAACAATTGCATCAATAGAAACCTGCCTTTCTTTTTTTAACCGTTTTGCCATTGCCGGCGCATCTTTTTTTCCACGTGCATTTAACGGCCGGTCAAAGTCTTTCATTGATAAATCGTCCCAGCTACTCTTTGCATGACGAATAAGAAGAAGTGATTTCATCATCAAATCTAAAAGCAGAAATTGTAAATCTGAAAATTAATATCCTCTTACATCTTTGCCTTCCATATAATTTAAAAAGGCTTTATTTACAACCTTGTTACCACCAGGTGTTGGATAATTTCCAGTAAAATACCAGTCGCCGGTATTGGTAGGGCAACATGCATGCAGGGCTTCGATAGTTTGATAAATTACCTGCACCGGAATAGTTACATTTTTTGGTGTGATTAGCTTTGCAATTTTATCAGAGATTTGTTCAGCAGTAAAAGGCTTATAAATATGGCGTACAAGATTTTCTGAATTAAGCTGGTCAACACGCTGAAGCTCCATTATCTTTTCATGTACATCTTTGATTATACATTCTTTATTTAATTCTTTAAGCAGTTCAATAGCTGCGCGAAATGCGATAAAATCACCCAGTTTGCTCATATCAATTCCGTAACAATCAGGATAACGTATCTGCGGCGCAGAAGAAACAACAATAATTTTTTTAGGCTGTAACCGCGCCAGCATTCTTACAATACTTTCTTTTAAAGTAGTGCCACGCACAATAGAATCATCAATCACAACAAGTGTATCTTCCTGCCTGCGCACAGTGCCGTACGTAATATCATATACGTGTTGCACCATTTCATTTCTGCCACTGTCTTCAGTAATAAATGTGCGCAGCTTTACATCTTTTATTGCAATTTTTTCCTGGCGTATTTTGCGGTTGATCATCGCAGACAACTTATCTTCAGTAATATCATTTCCCCAGCTTAAAATACGTTCTACTTTAGTTTGATTTAAGTAATCTTCCATGCCTTTGCATAAACCAAAGTAAGCTACCTCTGCCGTGTTTGGTATGTATGAAAAGATGGTGTTTTTTAAATCATAATCGACAGCCGCTAAAACCGGCCTGCTTAAATGATGGCCTAAAGCAATTCTTTCGCGATAAATTTTTTCATCACTGCCACGGCTGAAATAAATGCGTTCAAAGCTGCAGGCTTTTCTTTCCTTAGGCTCAAGCACCTGTTCAATTTTACAATCACCTTCTTTGGTAATTATTAAAGCATTGCCGGGCATTAGTTCATGTACTTCATTTTCACCCACATTAAAAGATGTACGTATAGCTGCACGTTCACTGGCAGCTACGATCACATCATCATTTACATAATAATAAGCAGGGCGAATTCCATGCGCATCACGCAAAATAAAAGCGCTGCCGTTACCAATTAAGCCAGCTACTGTAAAGCCTCCGTCAAACAATGTGGCTGCTTTTTTTAAAGCCTGTCCTACGTTTGCGTTATCAGGGTTTTTATCATCTTCAATTGAAAGAAAATGATGGATCACTTCCATCATGGCGGCAAGATCACTTTGCTTTTGAAATACGCCGGGGTTTATATTAATTAGATCGAACAGCTCATCTTTATTTACTAAATTAAAATTGCCAGCCAGCGCAAGATTTTTACCAGGTGTAATATTCTTTTTGATGAATGGATGGCAGAACTCAACATCATTTTTGCCCTGTGTGCCATAACGAAGATGGCCAAGCAACAGTTCACCCAAAAACTGTACATGGCCTTTCATTAAATCCGGGTGTTGTTTTATATCAGGCTGATATTTTTCGAGTTCATTAATTTCTGCAGCCACCTTGAAAAATAAATCAGAGATAGGTTGTGTTTTGTTACTGCGTATGCGGTTTAAAAAAGGATTGCCAGGTTCAGTATTTAATTTAACGGTTGCTATACCCGCACCATCCTGCCCGCGGTTATGCTGTTTTTCCATTAAAAGGTATAGCTTGTTTAAGCCATACATTACAGTGCCGTGTTGCTGAAGGTAATAAGAAAAAGGCTTTCTTAAACGAATTAAAGCGAGACCACATTCATGTTTTATTTCATCGCTCATTGTAAAAAGAAGCGGCAATTTACAACATTAAAAAGCTACTTTACGGTATCAATTTCTTTAGCCACAAGATTTTCTGACAGCCATAAAAATTCATTCACAAAAACATCAACACTCTTCTGAAAATTTGCATCAGTTAAGTTGCCATGTTCATCAAATTTTTTATCAACCTGCGGCGCTATAAGCATGTATGGTGAAGCAATACCAAACAAGGCATTAATAAGCAACTGCATCTGCTGGCTTGCACGCACACCACCTAAACTGCCCGTTGATGCAGTTACTATTCCAAATGCTTTATGATTTTGCTTGGGAAAATGATCAAAAAGATTTTTTAGCGCAGGCGTATAACTTCCATTATATTCAGGTGTTACCATAATAAAAGCATTTGCATTAAACATGCGTTTTGCCAAAGGTTGAAATATAGCCGGCGTAGTTTCAACGGATTTATAAACTTCCTGCTGCAGCACATCTATATTCCAGTCACGCACATCAATTACTTTAACCGTGTGTTTTACTTTGGCTGAAAAATGCTTTTGCAAAAATAAAACCACACGGTGTGTAACACTTTCTTTATGCGGACTGCCTGATATAATTTCAATATTCATGATACTAACACAAAACTAAACCTGCTTAGCCATTTGTACGTTCAATGCTAATTTTACTTCATCACTTAAAACAAGCCCACCTTTTTCAGTAGCTGAATTCCAAATCAGACCAAAATCTTTGCGGTTAATTTTACCTGTAATTTCAAATCCGTATTTGCTTGTTCCGTAAAACACGTCAGTTCCATTATAAACTACGTCTAATGCTATTGTGTTAGTTGTGCCATGTATTGTAAGATCGCCTGTTAATACAAATTCATTTTCATCTTTTTTTTGAATTGATGTTGACTTGAACGTTATTTCAGGATAGTTTGCCGCATCAAAAAAATCAGGGCTTTTTAAATGCCCGTCTCTTTGTTCGTTATTGGTTGTAATGCTGTTAACATCTGCTTCGAAACTTATTTGAGCATCTGAAAAATCTTCTTTGTCAGATGTCATGGTTGCATCAAATTTCGAAAAATGCCCGCTAACTGTACTAATAACAAGGTGTCTTACTTTAAAGACAATTTCGCTGTGTGCCGGATCAATTTTGTAAGTTGCCATAATTTGCTTTTTTGATTTTGAATAATAAGTGTATATACATTGATATATTAAAAAATTATTTTTCCGATTTTCGTATTTCTTCAAGAATATCATTAAGCACTGCTGCTTTTTTTTCACTAATGGAAATTGATTCATCCATTTTATTATTTATCCTGTTTGTACTGTGTTTTAATATGTTTATTCCTGCCTGCGTTAAAACAATAACCGTTTCTCTTTTATCTGTGTTTGAAGTAATTCTTTTAACCAGTTTTTTTAATTGAAGCCTATCTATTATACGGGGAACATTGGAGTTTTTTTCAATCATCCGGCACGCTATTTCTCTTACGCAAATATGTTCCGGGTGTTTTCCTTTTAAAATTCTTAAAACATTGTATTGTTCATGTGTTAGTCCATATTCTTTTAGTTCTTTGCTCATTAATGTTTTAAGCCACCATGCACTGTATAAAATATTTAATCCTGCTTTATGAACTTCGTTCCTGAATTTATTGCTCTTAATAGCTTGTTCTAATTTCACGCTTCAAATATATGTATATACATCTATTTTTCAAAAAAATTAAGCCACCATTTGTATGTGACTTAAACAATTAATTAGCCGCCGTGTTTGAAACAGCAGGCAGCCATTCACTTAAATTGCTACATTTTCTGTATGCAGGATCTATATCAATGTAAAAATTAGAGATGTGCTGCTTAAACCAGGTATCTAAAACCTGCTGTTTTTTTTCACTTAAAGCTCTTTGAGAAACACGGTCATAATCGTCTTTAAGATTTTCTCTATGGGGCTGTGTTTCTGAAATAAAATAAATGATGCGCACAGCAACTTTGCCTCTGTCATCAGTAAAATTTACAGGCTGCGTTATATCGCCCACTTTCATATTTTTTAAGTTTACAACAAGGTCTTTATCTAACTGATCAATCGAAACAGAATTTGAACCGGTTGTTGGCGAAGTAATTCTTCCGGCACTAAACTTTGTGTTGTCATCTTCGCTATACTTATTCACTGCTTCATTAAATGTAAGTGTACCTGCAATTATTTTTGAGCGCACACTATCAAGCTTTTGTTTAGCTTGTGTTATTTCTGTATTGGTTACAGAAGGGATAATTAAGATGTGCCGTATTACTGCATCATCTCCGGCACGGCTTACCATTTGAATGATATGTAAACCAAACTTTGTTTTTATAACCGGTGAAACTTGCCCTTCTTTAAGCTTGAATGCTGCAGCTAAAAATGTAGGATCCCATTGTTTATCGTTCCGGTTTATACTGTATTGTCCGCCATTGTCTTTACTACCAGGATCCTGCGAATAAACTCTCGCCAAGTCAGCAAATTTTTTCTGCCCTGATTCAACCTGTTTCTTCAAATCAAGCAACTGGTTATTTATATAACTTTCTACATCAGGATTAGATTTTGGGTAAATTAAGATTTGCCCTACCTGCAGTTCGCTTTCA
>CAZZXW010000109.1:0-9413 GCA_964658095.1 uncultured Parafilimonas sp.
ATTTATTATTTTTACAAACTCAGCAACAGATAAAACCAAAGAGGTAATAGAAATTTTAATGACAAAACATAAAAAAAAATACGGCAGGTAACATCGTATTGGCAGTAGTGTAGCTGATAGTTGTATATTAATTTTGTAATTCTATTTGGCATTGTATAAATGTAGGGCTGACGTTTTTCAATGCTCACCATCGTCAATAGGTAAAACGTTAGCGGTTATTGCAGCCAGACATTATATCCAATCAACTAATTATCAAATAGAATTTAGAATGACTCAACCAGAAATTAAATAACAAACAGATTTTTTATGGCGGACAACAATATTACAACCATAAAGCCCTTTTTGACAGTGAACAATGGAAAAAAAGCTGTGGAATTTTATATTGCTGCATTTGGAGCCATTGAGACGAAAAGGTTTGAACTGCCAGATCAAAAACTATCATCGGTAATTGAAATTGAAAAGGCGGAGTTTTATGTGGGTGACGAAGAACCTCACTATGGAAATTTAAGCCCGGATCTAATATTGAATAGCCCAGTCAGAGTAATTTTACAAACTAAAAATGCAGATGAATTATTTCAAAGAGCCCTACAGTTTGGTGCGACACAAATTTGCCCAATGACTACGGAAAATGTGTGGAGAATAGGCAAGCTGAAAGATCCATTTGGACACGTTTGGGAAATTGGTTATGTTTTAAAAGACGGAAAATATTAAGTTTGACAACAACCTTAAATGAGAAGCAACAACCGCTAACATTTGTTTGGCACTATAGCGGAACGATTATATTCTCAACTATTGTTGACTGTTGGACTTGAGTTCCATCCGACAAATAAAGCCAAGCAACAGTTGTTGGGGCGTAGCTGAAATAAATGAATTAACATTGCCAAGTTCAACGGATATTCAATTAATATATGCTTCAAAAGATTATAAGGAAGTCATCAAGAACTTGATGCAATTTTATATCTATGACTTCTCTGAATATGTGGATTACGACGTTGAAGAAAATGGCTTGTTCACTGCATATTCCAACTTAGAGGACTATTGGAAGGAAACAGGAGATAAGTTCCCTTATGTTATAAAGAAGAATGGCAAGTATGTCGGTTTTGTTTTGGTGAAGGCTACCAAGTCACAAAATGAAGAGTGCTCAATAACAGAATTCTTTGTTTTGAAGAAGTACAGAGCACAAGGAATTGGTAGAGCAGCAGCTACGTACGTATTCGGGTTGCACAAGGGCTTGTGGGAGGTTCATCAACGGGAAAACAATCAACCTGCGCAGCAGTTTTGGATAAATGTAATTAATGACTTCACAAACGGGGAGTTTTCTGACTGCTTCGAAAATGGAAGACGAATACAACATTTTAGAAGCTAACCGGCACAATTTAAATCAGCTAACATTGAGTATGAAATTGTGGCTTGACAAATAAGCTTTCGGCTATAAATCACTATTTTGCTTTTGTGGTTAATTGAAACTGATGTTTTCAATTACCACAACTTGATAAGCACTTCAACGTTGGCTGGAACGTCACAATAAATTCAAATAATACTATGACAGGAATCATTCATTTTGAAACATTTTTATTAACAGGAATTTTATTAAACCTGACACCCGGTAATGACACAATTTTCATTTTAACAAGAAGTATGGCTCACGGAAAAAAAGCAGGAATTATGTCTGTTTTGGAATTATATCAGGAACTTTTGTTCATACAATATTGGCTGCATTCGGACTCTCAATAATAATTGCGAAATCTATACTCATTTTCAACATGGTGAAATATGCAGGTGCTATATATCTCTTATATATTGGATACAAGATGCTTACCGACAAAACCAAATTAAATATGGGTAACTTACAAGAAAAAGGCAAAGTTAACTATGTCAAAATATATAGAGATACAGTTATAACAAATGTATTAAATCCGAAAGTAGCTTTATTTTTTATTTCTTTTCTCCCTCAATTTATTAATCCCAATCTAAAAAACACTGTTCTGCCCTTTTTGACACTTGGAGTTATGTTTATAACTACCGCATCAATATGGTGTTTCACTTTAGTGGCATTCTCTTCAAAAATATTTGAAAAATTAAAAGAAAATAATAAGCTCTCGTCTTATATAAATAAAGTATGCGGAGCAGTGTTAATTGCACTTGGAATAAAAGTAGCAATGGCTAAAAAATAATACACAATACCACCAACATGTGCATTTGGAAAAGCAGGGCTTTACAAGCCGCACTTGTACAGTAGTAATTCTTATCATCTTTTGTTCAAGCCATATTTCGCTATTCAACATTTGTAATTATCTTCAACTTCAGTTTTCAATTAAGCATTTGTACCACGCTCACCAAGCGATATTGCCATGCCTTCACCAATCTGAACGTTAGCGGTAATATTAATTAGCGACTCAAGGATACATAAAATGACATATTATCTCAAAGAAATAATGCGGATAAAAAGTATCTGTTATTCTAATAAAGGACAGATTGAAACAGTAATCGGGACACGCCATTACATAAACGCCAACTTTGACAAAGAATTAAATTTAAACATGCTTTCGCATATCCGGTTTACTTCCAAATTTCATTTGCTTCGACTGTTCAAAAAATATTACGGACAAACACCTAAACAGTATCTTATTGACAAACGAATTGAGCAAGCAAAGGAACTGCTAACAGAAGGAAAGGCTGTAACTGAAACCTGTTTTGATATTGGTTTTAGTAGCCCATGCTCATTTAGCATTTTGTTCAAATCCCGGGTTGGGCTAACACCGACTGATTTCAAAAAAGAGCAACTTTCACAAAGCAAGATTAATTCTGATTTTTAAACTTTGTGGCTCAATGTTTAAATTTTTATACAATGAAAGTGAAAGTTATCAGCATTCCGGTACTGGACCAGGAAAAAGCATTGCGGTTTTACACCGGGAAATTAGGTTTTGTGAAAAAAGTGGACGTACCAATAAGCGCTGACAGCCGATGGCTAACTGTGGTGAGCAAAGAAGAACAAAATGGACCAGAAGTATTGTTAGAACCTTCGCCAGAGCACTTTGCCCCTGCCAAAGTTTATCAAAAAGCACTTTTTGACGCAGGCATTCCTTATACACAATTTAATGCTGACAACGTTCAACAAGAATATGACCGACTTGTACATCTTGGAGTTAAGTTCAGTGTAAAGCCAACTGAAATGGGCACAGTGAAACTTGCTGTTTTCGATGACACTTGTGGAAATAATATTCAAATAGTAGAAATGCTTTGAAAATAGAAACATTACTGTTAATAGGGTTGCAATAGGCTGGCTGAGAAAGCCAATCGGCTAACAGTTCCAACTGAGTTTATAAATTAGCTATAGATGTTATTTTAGCTTGCTTTCGGGCTGCACGGCAATAAATACCAGTTCATCGCCAGGGCTCATTCGTTAGCGGTCAGGCTGAAACCAACCACAAAAAATAGCACGCAATTTCAATATTGCTGTTTTGTTTTAGAGACAACCAAATTAATTATTATTCGCTGCTGACATTCCCTCAAACTTACCTTGCCATTCTTTAATTGCTTCCAATATGGGTAGAAATGCTAATCCTTTTTCAGAAAGTTTATATTCTACCCTTGGGGGTAATTCCTTAAAAGCTAATCTTTCTAATAATCCATCTTCTTCCAACTCTTTTAACTGTTCGGTTAGCACTTTCCGTGAGATGTGAGGTACAATAGCATCCAACTGACCAAACCGAATGGTACGCGTTCCCATAACATTTATAATTATTGGCTTCCATTTATTGCCGATAGTTCCAATTGCTCTTGTAAATGGACAGTTTGAACTGCAAAAATTGTCGTCTCTCATACGTTTTTAAATTAGTAGTTACTAAATAGTAACCAGAATATACTATGATAGTTACAAAAGTAAACTATTGATGGCACCTTTGTAAAACAACTAAAAATTGAAATGATGAGTAAATTAAAAGGTAAAGTAGCCGTTATTACGGGTGGCAATAGCGGTATTGGATTTGGTATTGCCCAGGAATTTAAGAATGAAGGTGCCAAAGGAGTTATTGTCGGCAGAAACCAAAAAACTTTAGACAGTTCTGTGGCTCAACTTGGCGATAATTTTATAGCCATAAATGCTGATGTAACAAATGTTTCTGATCTGGAAAAAGTATTTATAGAAACAGCAGAAAAATTTGGGAAAATAGACGTGATTGTAGCCAATGCAGGTGGTGGAGCTGTGGGAACTGTGGCAGATCTCGGTGAAGCCGACTACGACAAGACAATGGATTTAAACCTGAAGAGTGTTTACTTCACTGTTCACAAAGCACTGCCTTACATGAATGATGGCGGTTCTATTATTCTTATCGGGTCAAATGCAGCACATCGGGCATACCCGTCTTTTACGCTGTATGGTGCTGCAAAAGCAGCCGTCATCTTTTTTGCAAAAGGATTTTCAAGCGATCTTTTAGATAGAAAAATCAGAGCAAACGTAATAACACCCGGTACAACAGATACACCAGCATTTGAAAAGTTTGTGCCCGCAGAACAAATTGAAGCTGTAAAAAAACACTTTGCAGATTCAATGCCTGTAGGCAGGATTGGGCAACCATCTGACATTGGCAAAACAGCGGTCTTCCTCGCTTCTGATGATTCATCGTTTATGCTTGGTGCTGAGCTGCTTGTTGATGGCGGGCTAACCTATTTGTCTAAATAATTACTAACTCTGTAATAAAGTATTGTTGCAAACAGGCAGATACCAACACGCAATAGTAACGCTAATCAACTTCAGTTCCAATGCCATTGAATGCTGGCAGAGTTTGTTATCATCAGCAACAAAACCTTAATTTAGCTGCGGCATCGGCTGGCACAGAGCACTATTGCCACACCTGTAAGTAATAGAAGCGGTTGGCAGTAAACACATTAAACAAGTTAGTAATACAATAATCATAATATTAAATGAAAAAGACATTATTCACAGCGGTAATTGTAACCACCTCTTTTATTTCCGGTTTTGCTTTTAAAACAATTATTACAAAGCAAAACAAAACAACAGTTAAAGGAATAACCGGCGTTGGTGGCATTTTCTTTAAATGTAAAGACCCTAAGAAAATGGCAGCATGGTATGATCAAAATCTTGGATTAAAAACAAACGAATGGGGTGGGGCAACTTTAAAATGGTTTGAGGGTGCTGACAGTACAAAAAAAGCGCAAACACAATGGCAACCATTTCCTGACACTACAAATTACTTTGCACCTTCAACAAAAGATTTTATGATAGATTACAGGGTTAACAATTTAGCATCACTTGTAGAGGATTTTAAAAAGAACGGTGTAACCATTGTGGACACTATGCAAACCGTTGACTTTGGTAAATTTATTCATATTCTTGATGCAGAAGGTAACAAAATTGAATTGTGGGAACCGGTAGATAAAGGATGGAAATAATTTATTACGAAACCAAATAACTTTAACACAGCGCTATTACCACACCGCAAGCAAGACTTTGAAGGTTAATGTCAAAATTAAAATGACTTGGATTTTATATTTAGAAAAGCTAAAATAAGCGACATAGAGAATCTTGCAACGCTTATTGAAATAGCTGCAAAATCTATAAACTCTGCCTATTATTCTGAAATAGAAATTAAAGCTGCACTTGGAAACGCATGGACAGTAGATAAACAACTTATAATTGATAACACTTATTGGATTGTTGAGAATTTAGAAGGGCTTGTAGTAGGTTGTGGCGGGTGGAGTAAACGGAAATTATTGTTTGGGAAAAATGATATTTTAAATTCTCCGGACAATGAATTAATCCCTGGTATTGACCCTGCTAAAATTAGAGCTTTCTTTGTTCATCCGGATTTTACACGAATGGGCGTTGGAAAAAGATTGCTTGAAAAATGCGAGATAGAAGCTAAATCATCTGGTTTTGATTCTTTGGAATTAGTGGCTACTTTAAGTGGGGAGAAATTATATTCTTCAAACGGATTTACTCCTCTTAAATCATACGATATTGATTTAGGCAATGGAATAACAAATAAAGTGATTTCAATGTATAAGACTATAAGATAAACGGCATTTAAGCGTGTGTTTTCAGCGAAATTTGTCTCTTAAAACAGAATGATATGAGAAAGATTATTATCCCATCATTTATTACTTTAGATGGAGTAATGCAAGCACCCGGCGGGCCTGAAGAAGATACATCTGGCGGTTTTAAATATGGCGGTTGGAGTGCACCTTATAGCGATGAAGTTTTAGGTAAGATGATGCAAGAACAAATGAAACCTGCAGATCTTCTTTTAGGCAGAAAAACATTCGAGATTTTTGCCTCTTACTGGCCTGAACATGTAGATTTTTGGCCAGGTATTAATGATGTTACAAAATACGTTCTGTCCAACACGATGAACAAGTCGGATTGGAAAAATTCAGTATTCCTCGAAAGCCTGGCAGATATAAAAAAGCTCAAAAATTCAGAAGGTGCTCACATTAAGGTTTGGGGTAGTAGTGAGCTTGTTCAGCTGCTGCTTAAGAATGATTTGGTGGACGAACTCTGGCTTAAAATTTACCCGTTGATTCTTGGTAAAGGAAAAAAGTTGTTTGACGATGGGGTGATTCCGGCAGCATTTACAGTAACAGAGAGTGTTGTTACACCAAGTGGAGTAATTGTTGCCAATTACAAGCGGGCCGGAGAAGTGAAGACAGGCACTATTGGAGCTTAGGCAATAATTGGTAAAAGAGTTATAAAATCAACTGTCATACGCACACGCATGGTGGGGTTTAAGGAATTCATTTTAAATAGCCTGTTTGCGGTGTTGAAAAGATCAACTACCCGTTGCATTTTTCATTTGCTTAAACTCACATTGGCTGTACCTATCTTATCGCTTTGCCCGTTCATACTGCACAGGCCATGGTACATCCACATTCAGTTCTTTAGCGGCATGTAATGGAAAGTATGGCTCCTGCAATAACTGTCTTGCCAGCATAATCATATCTGCCTGGCCGTTTTGCAATATTGCTTCCGCTTCCTGCGGAGTAGTAATCATGCCTACAGCACCGGTTAATATCGCCGCCTCTTTTTTAATCCTTTCTGCAAAAGGCACCTGGTATAAAGGCTTAACGGTTATTTTCTGGTTAAATGAATTACCACCAGACGAACAATCTACTAAGTCAACGCCTTTATCTTTCAATAGCTTTGCAAGCTGCACTGATTCTTCGATCGTCCAGCCACCTTCCACCCATTCAAATGAAGAAATGCGCACAAATAAGGGTAATGATTCAGGCCATACCGAACGTACGGCATCCGTTACTTCCAAAATTAACCTAGCCCTGTTTTCAAAAGAACCGCCGTAATCATCTATACGCCGGTTGCTAATGGGCGAAAGAAATTCATTTAATAAATAGCCATGCGCTGCATGTAATTCAATCACTTTAAAGCCAGCTTCGATAGACCTTTGTGTGGCAGAAATAAAATCCTGTTTTAACTGTTCAATCTCTGCTATGCTCATTGCCGCAGGCAGCGGGTCACCTTCCTTAAAAGCAATGGGGCTTGGTGCTAAGGTTGTCCATGCACCTTCCGCAGCAGTAAGTGGGCGGTTACCTTTCCAGGGGATGGTATTACTGGCCTTTCTGCCGGCATGCGCCAGTTGTATGCCCGGCACCGAACCTTGCGTTGTTATAAACCCGGTAATGCGTTTTAAAAAATCTATGTGTTCATCTTTCCATATACCCAGGTCATCTGGTGTAATGCGTCCTTCCGGTGATACTGCGGTTGCCTCTGTAAGCACCAGCCCTGCACCACCAACAGCACGGCTGCCCAGGTGCACCAGGTGCCAGTCGTTGGCAAACCCGTCTTTGCTGGAGTATTCGCACATAGGCGACACTACAATACGGTTTTTAAATTGAATGCTGCGTATGGTTAAAGGCTCAAAAAGTATTGCCATAGTTATTGTTTAAATAATGCCGTAAAGGTATTGAATGAAGAATTATTACTGAAGACAACAACTATAAATAGCTATTAACAATTTGATTTGTATAACAGGCGTACATACTAAGAACAACGGAGCTATGATGAGCGCATTAAAGGCAAGAATAGATAGTATCTTCAAACACCTTGCATTCACTCCCTGATGTTGTATTCCTTTTTTAAAAAAGCTATTAAGCGGGTGGCATTGTCCAGTTGCGGCTGCATATTGTTTTCTATGTAAGAACTTGTAATGATGCGAAAATCAAAAACCTTATTAAACAAAACACCCAGTTTTACACTGTCGCCGTTAAGCACAGGCAAAGACTTGCCGGTAAACTTATTGTGCTGTATATAAGAAGTATCTCCAAAAACAGTCATGTCGGTCACTTCATCCAGCAGGGATAAAATCTCTTTAAAGTAAGCGTCATAATAATCTCCCTGGCCGTAAATATCCTGGTTAACAGCATCATATTTTGATAAACTATCCGCCACATGATCTCTTACTATCAGCCTGTAATCTCCGGTGCTTTTTAATTGCTGCAACGTAGCATCATTGCTTTTAAAAGTAGCAGAATTATAAAAAGTGTGTATGGCGAGATAGTAAAACGTTTTACGGTTACTGTCTATGTTCATCGGCACATGCTTAAGATCTAAAAAGCTGTCTATGCCGTTTACCTGTACACTGTCTTGTGCAATCGCATGGTTAAGCCTGGCCGTATCATCCTTCAGGTTACGTACAAAGGCATTTATATACTCTTTTTCTTTTGAGCGATCCGTAATATGTTCCCGCAGGTTTTCAGCAATAAAGCCTAAGGTTACGGCAAGAAATATCATCAGGAACTCCAGAAAATATTCTTTAAAATTTTTCTTTTTATGATGAAGGTCAGGATGGTGATGTACTTCCATGCATGCAACTTTACAAAGGCAAGATAGTTTTTTATGTATTAGGTTTTTGCACTTTCAGGCCAGCCACTACACCATCGTTATACGCCAGTTTCATATAGTATTTAACCTCTTCATTAATGTCTGCTGTATGCAGCATCCTGAAGTGATGATTGAATTGTTCAGCATCACCTGGCACCTGCGCTATCTTAACAAAACAAAGATTATCCGGGTACGGTTCTTTAAAAGGAAAAACTATATGTATAAAGTTTTTGCCTAACTGTGTTATCCATGCAATGCGTTTGTTGCCGTTAGATATGCCGATCATTGTTTTAGCCGCATGCACTTCAACCAGGCCAATGATATTATATTCTTGTATAAAGTAATCAAACAACGCAATGGTGTGCTGCGGCTTTCCTGCTAAAAAATCTGCTATTGTTTTATCGGGCATGTATAAGTGTTTATTAAGATCCTCTATATGCTTATCAAATAACCGCAGATATGTTTTTATTATTAAATCAGCAATAATTATTCCTTTGCCTTAAGTTTGGTTACTGGTTATATATAAATTGCGACTATTGATCAAACCACTAACAATCGG
>CAZZXW010000110.1:0-6452 GCA_964658095.1 uncultured Parafilimonas sp.
CTTCTTATAAAGAAAAATGGACTTCGTTAATACCTCTATTTGAACAAATTTCTGCACAGAATGCAGTTTTTATAATGATCTGGAACGTGGTAACCAACCGCATAATTTATGTTGTTGATAAAAAAGGCATAATCGGTCATAATGTTTCAAACTACTTAAAGCCAAACTGGTTTGAATTCTCATTTGCTAACATGCACCCAAAGTTTGTTTACGCTGTTTCATTAATGCAACAGGAAGGAACAAAACATCTTGTTAAAGAAAGTGATGGTAATCCGGAGAAATTTTTAATGTGTCTTGAAGCCTTTTATAAAAGATCTACCGGAGAATACTTCCACTTGTTTCAACAAAGTTTATGTATTGAAAAAGATGATGAAGGGAACCCATTTCTTATTCTTAGTTATGTTCAGGATATTACTTATTTAAAGAAAAACGGAACAGCTAATTTTTTTATTACAACACCCAATGAAATAAAATGGTGGAATTTTAATTTTGATAAAAATTGTCTTGAGCCTGTTCAGCCTTTATCTAAACAGGAGAAAAAAATATTATCGCTGTTAGCCGAAGGCAAAAGCAGTAAAGCGATTGCAAATGAACTGAGTATTAGTTCTCATACTATTGATACACACCGCAGAAATTTGCTTGAAAAAACAAATTGCATTGATACCACGGGAATGATTACGTATTGCAAATTAGTTGGTTTAATTTAGTAATGTGGATGTATCGCTTTACTGCACATTTGAACAAGAATACTTCCTTCATATTTTAATCAGAAGGCAGTGTACTATCTGCAACACTTATCGGGCCTTTAGCATTGTTAATAGTCCAATGTGTAAAATTCTGATCGGCTGTCATCCCGGTGCCATCAATACTTTCGTCGGGTTCGCGTATATGTACAGCCACATCTGTATAAATTAATTGCTTATCCTGGTCCCACCATAACTTTTCTGTTCGCAGTGTATCACCGGCCGTATTAAAAACAATAACACTATCACGCAGCAAAACCAAATGCTTGTTATTATAATACAAACCATATTTTGAAAATAGTCTGCTTTGAATTTTTGTGCTATCATCAAAAAAATCAACATGTAGCGATTGTGGAAATTCTGTTTTAGGTGTATCGCTGACGGTAAGGGTTGTCATAACGGGTGCAGTAAGTTTTGCTTTCACAAACCCATTCTGGCTTAAAAAACTTTCTACTTGTGTGGCTGTATCTATGGGCACTTTTTTTTTGGCAAGATCCTGCACTTCCTGGTAATTGTTTGAACAGCTTATCATAAAAAAGCAGCCGGTAATTGCGACTGCTTTCGAACAAAAAATATTTAGCTGCAGCTTAATCATACTTACGCTTGATGAACCAAATATCACTTAAAGATAAACCCAATGAAAATTTAAAAAAGTTTTCTGTTACATTGTTTACACCGGTTCCTCTTTTACCAAATTCAATGGCTGTATTTATTTTGGTAAACTGGTTATCATAGCTTCTGAACTTTCTTAAATTGAATGAATAACCAAGTGTATAAGCGTGCACTTTATAACCGTTACCATCGGCATTAATATAATCTTTGCCGGTGTAGTAACCAATGCGGTAAGTTCCCGTTGAAAATATTGATTTACCTGCCAAAGGATTTGGTGATATTGAAGCGCCGGTATGCAAAAACCAACTATTATTTAATTGATCCGGTGAGCCATAAAAACGATAATCTGTCCATTTAGTTGAAGTGTAATCTGCGCCAATGCTCCATTTGCTTACTTCAAAAACACCATTACCAATATTTTTATTAAACACAAACCCTGCAGTATAGGTTAGTGGTATATCAATCTTGCCTTTAACGTCTGTAAGTTTTGAAACGCTGTCAATACCCACTACCTGGCCGTCAGAACCATAATTAAATGTTTGCCTTGTTGTTGTTCTTGTTGCATTAAGATCTTGTTCAAGCGTACCTGAAGCACCAAGGTTAATATAATACGTTTCTACATTTTTAGTAACTGAATTTGTTTTCTTTGCAAGCCTGAAACCAGCCATTATTCCGGGATTTAGAAATAAGCCGTTAAAATGTGTTGTATCAGTTGAATTTGATCTATACCAGGTTTGATAAGCGCTGTCTGCCGGAAAATCAATTCTTGTGCTGGTATATTTACTGCCCCACTCATACCCTGCATTAAAGCCAATGCTAAAGTGGTTCCATCGTTTTGCCAAACCAATAAATGCCTGGTTTAAGCCACCGTTGCCTTCATATAAAGTATGAATACTATCACTATAACCAAGACTGTCATAATTAATTTTGCCGCCTTGTTCAACACTATAATTAATGCGTGTATTAGGCCTTAAACCAAACAGCAGCGCAGCGCCTTTTTTATTTAAAGGAATGCCTAACTGAATGTATGAAGGCAACAAATTAGTAGAGTTGTATTTACCTACAGGGTCTGCACTATGCAGCGTGCGTGCATCAATACTTAATCCAAAATCATATGTAACAAGATTTAAATAACCATAGCTTGCCGGGTTTGCTGTATTAATGAATTGTGCATCTGAAACAGCTGCTGATATGCCACCCATGCCACGTGCTGCAATGTTTTGTTGCGGATAAAGATCACCAACACCATAACGTGAAAAAGGTGAATTTTCCTGTGAAAAACCAAACAGGCACGTAAACGAAAAGATAAGGCACGAAAAAGAATATTTAGCTGTTGGTCTCACTAATAGCATACAAACCTTTATAGATTAAATAAGGGTTTGCAAATATCTTGTTTTTGAGATGCGGTGCAAAAAAGCCCATATCACCTCCGGTTAAATGCGCGTTAAAGTTACCATACCGTAAATCGTACTCATTAATGATGCCATCAATTTCTTTTGCCATACCAAGTATTACTCCGCTTTGCAAATTTGTTTTTGTATCATAACCCACCAGTGGAAAATTTGTATCTGCTTTTACAAGCGGAAGCTTTGATGTAAACTGGTGCATCGCTTTAAAACGCATCTCTAATCCGGGTGAAATACTGCCGCCTAAAAATTCATGAAACTTATTTACAAAATTGTATGTAATGCATGAGCCAAGGCCAATGATAAGATTATGTTTATTGGGATAATCATGAACAGCTGCGGCAACTAAAGCCAACCTATCTGTACCAATCGTTTCAGGCTTGCCAACCGGTGTTGTAAAAGATAATTTAGATTGATGTGTGAGCTTGTGAAATTGTGTATGAGCAGATAAAATATTTTCTATTTCAATGTTGTGATCAATAACTGAAGATAATATTGATTTATGCGGCTGATATTCTTTAATTAAATTATCAATGGTTTCATTTGAATCGTTATCAAGCGTTATAATTTTTTTGATCTCATCATTATTAAACACAGCGCATTTTAAACGTGTGTTGCCAAAATCAAAGCAAAGCGTTGTTTGCATAATTATTTTTTACCCGGCCCAAAATTGAAGCCTTTCAGTTCTTTAAAATGCCCGTTCATCTGTATTTTTTTCTTTAAGGCTTCTGCACCGGCAACAACCGGAATTATCTTTTTTAAATGCCTGCGCAAATATTCAATGCGCTGATCTTCGCGCAACAGGTTAAGCAATTCATACTCTTCATCAATAGAAAGACCTGCATGATGTGCCACATCATAACTCTTTAATTCTGCATCTGGCTTCTTAAAATCTTTATCTACGTTCAGCAAACGATGTAGCTCTCTTATGGCACTTATCACAGCTTTCAAATGTTTACTTGTTCCGGCTTCATCATTTTCAGCATGTTTTACTATTGCACCGCTGTATAATTTTGCAGGCACTGATTCTATCACTTCAAGTATTCTGAAAATGCCGATACCTTTTACCACAATATCCATCTTGCCATCATCATATTGCTTTACTATTTCCTCAACAGAAATCAATGCGCCTGTTTCAGAAATTTTATTTTTTATAACAGGTGTTATACCAAAGAATCTTTTTTCTTTAACCACATCATCAATAAGCTGTTTATACTTGTCTTCAAAAATATGCAGGTTAACTTTTTCGCCGGGATATACAATAATTTCCAAAGGAAATATGGGAATAAAATTTGTCATAGACCCGCAAAAGTAATCATGTTTATTTTAGATGATATGCTGATGGCTTATAATTGCGGTGCTTACGTAATCAGATAAGTTTGCCCTTCCAGCGCCAGTTGTGTTGAAGGAAATACTTGCTGCGCTTCAACTAAAAATTCTTCCAATTTTTCATAAGTGCTGCTGAAATGGCCAATGAGCAATCTTTGAACATTGGCCAGTTTCGCCAGTTGTGCTGCCTGTATTGTTGTTGAATGAAACCGGCTTATTGCCTTCTCCTGTTTATCTTTTAAATAAGTTGTTTCATGATATAATGTATTCACATCTTTTATCACTTCAACCAGCGATTCATTGTATAAAGTATCAGCACAATAAGCGTAAGAAAGTGAAGGCTTATTAGCAACAGTTAATTCATTATTGGCAATCACATTTCCATCATGCACATAATCTTCACCATGCTTTAAACGGTTATAATAAGCAACAGGCACATTATACTTTTCAGTGGCTTCAACATTAATTTTTCTTGGATTTCTTTTTTCACGAAATAAAAAACCCCAACAATCTATGCGATGAAAAACTTTGAAACATTCAACACTAAAACTATCTTCATTAATTAAAACAGGGTTGTTCTCCAAAGTATGAAAATGCAGTTTATATGGCAGCCAGGTATCAGCACAATTTAATAATGCATCTAAAATAGGTTGTAATGCAGATGGTGCGTACAAATGCAAATCGCTCATGCGGCCCAGCAAACCAAAGCTTGTAATTAAGCCTGGCAAACCAAAATAATGATCACCATGTAAATGAGAAATAAATACGTGGTTGATTTTGCCGCGGCGAATTTTATAAAGACTCATTTGCATTTGCGTGCCCTCGCCGCAATCAATTAAAAAAAGCTGATCATTTAAAGTTAAAACCTGGGATGTAGGATGCCTGTTGTAAGCTGGTAACGCTGAATTATTGCCAAGAATTGTTAAGCCGAACATAGTAACTAAATTATCGGCAAATCTCTTACCAATCAAATATGGATGCTGGTATTAAAAGTTTATGTTTATTTTGAAAAATTTTGAATTGAGCTTTCCTTTAGTTGCTATAGTAATTTTAAACTTTAACGGCCGCAATTATCTTGAACAATTTTTGCCTTCGGTGCTTGCTTCAACATATCCAAACAAAAAAATTATTGTTGCTGATAACAGCTCTGTTGATGACAGTATTGATTTCCTGAAAAAAAATTTTAATACCGTTGAAATTATTTCACTTGAAAAAAATTTTGGCTTTGCCGGAGGTTATAATGAAGCACTTAAAAATGTAGAATCAGATTATTACATTTTATTAAATTCTGATGTGGAAGTAACTGCAGGCTGGATTGAAGATTTAATTACGCTGATGGAAAGTGATAAGCAAATTGCAGCTTGCCAGCCAAAAATTTTATCGTACACCAATAAAAAACAATTTGAACATGCGGGTGCTTGCGGTGGCTGGGTTGATACACTTGGTTACATGTTTGCAAGAGGAAGGATTTTTGATATATGTGAAGATGATAACGGACAATATGATAATGTGTCTAAAGTATTTTGGGCCAGCGGTGCAACGTTTTGTATAAAAGCAGATAAGTTTCATGAAATGCTTGGCTTTGATGCTTATCTTTTTGCACACATGGAAGAGATTGATCTTTGCTGGCGCCTGCAGCGAAAAGGTTATACTGTTTATTGTTGTCCATCATCAGTTGTGTATCATGTTGGCGGCGGAACTTTACATAAAACAAACAGCCGCAAAACATATTTAAACTTTAGGAACAACCTCATTATCTTATTTAAAAATTTTTCTTTTGCTGAAGCTTTATGGAAAATTCCGTTACGCTTTTTAATGGATTGGCTTTTTGCGTTTAAAAGTTTGTTTCAAGGTGATGTGCCATCTTTTTCAGCTGTTGTTAAAGCACATGGCAGCGTAATAAAATGGATATTTACGCATGAAAAAAATCAACGGCTGGCATCAATTAAACTAAATAAATTAGATGGTGTTTATAAGGGCTCACTGGTTTGGGATTATTTTGTAAAGAAGAAAAGAGTTTTTTCAGAAATAATATCATCAAACAAATAATATAAGTTGCAGCACTTATTTTTGCGCAGTAAAATTGTAGTATGGCTTACGAAACAGAGACAGATTATAAAGACAAAGAGTTTGGGTACAACTGGGTAACCTCTTCAAGATTTTTATTTTATATACAGGTTCTTTCAATAGCTGCACTGGTTATTGGCATGTGCTATAATTTATATACACATCGTTATAAAGGCAAGCCAGATGTTGAAATTCCAACAAATACGTTATATACGCCACAGTATAAATAGTTTAATTTTGCCAACTCATTCAGATTGCTATTTTTGCAGTCCGAAAAAAGTTCTTGTACATAAGC
>CAZZXW010000110.1:6462-9342 GCA_964658095.1 uncultured Parafilimonas sp.
GACGTTGAAATTCCAACTAATACTTTGTACACACCACAATACAAGTAATTTTAATTTTTGTCAACTCATTCAGATTGCTATTTTTGCAGTCCGAAAAAAGTTCTTGTACATAAGCGGAAGTAGCTCATTTGGTAGAGCACGACCTTGCCAAGGTCGGGGTAGCCAGTTCGAGCCTGGTCTTCCGCTCTTTTAAAAAGTTATTTGTTACCAGTTATATGTTATTGGATTAATTTAATAACTGATGGGTATAACAAATAACTTTTTTTATTACTGCCCTGGTGGTGGAACTGGTAGACACGCAGGACTTAAAATCCTGTGATCCGAAACGATCGTGCGGGTTCAATTCCCGCCTGGGGCACATAAAATTAAGCGACTCTGATGTCGCTTTTTTTATATCATGAAGTTGCTCATCATCCGCTTTTCTTCTATTGGCGATATTGTTTTAACAACACCGGTTATCCGTTGTTTGAAGAAACAACTGGCTGGCGCAGAGATTCATTTCATTACAAAAACACAGTTCAAAACCATTCTTGAAAATAATTCTTACATAGATAAATTATTTGCTCTTGAAGCTTGGAGTACAACTATACAAAAATTAAAAGCAGAACACTATGATTACATAATTGATTTGCATCATAACTTAAAATCTTTACGCTTAAAAACTGCTTTATACAAAGTGCCATCTTTTTCTTTTAATAAACTGAATATTGAAAAATGGCTGCTTACATCTTTCAAGATAAACCTGCTTCCAAACAAACATATTGTTGACAGGTATTTTGAAACGCTTGATTATTTCAATATAAAAAATGATGGCAACGGCCTTGATTTTTTTATTGCTGATAAAGATGTGGTTGTTTATACTGATTTACCACTAAGCCATTTGCATGGTTTTATTGCTATAGTAATTGGTGCAGCACACAACACCAAAAAGTTACCGGTTAAAAAGTTGAAACAGTTATGCAGCTTGATCAATCATCCAATCATATTGTTGGGTGGAAAAGAAGATGCGGTTAACGGAAATGAAATTGCACAAACTGATGCAATTAAAATATATAACGCCTGCGGTAAATTCAGCCTGAATGAAAGCGCTGATCTTATTAAAAAATCAAAGCTTGTAATTACGCATGATACAGGCCTTATGCATATTGCAGCGGCTTATAAAAAACCTGTAATTTCTGTTTGGGGAAACACCATTCCGCAATTTGGCATGTACCCATATTATGGAAATGATAACATAGAAAATATAAAATTTGAAGTGCACGATTTACCTTGCAGACCATGCAGTAAAATTGGTTATAAAAAATGTCCGCGTGGCCATTTTAAATGTATGAACGAGCAGGATTTAAATTTGATAGCTGCAACTGCAATAAAATTTTTAAATATCAGTAATAAATGAAAAAGATATTATTTGCATTAATGGTTATGAGCATCGCTTTTAAAGCTGAAAGCCAGGATACATCTTTAAATAAAGCTGCAACAAGTGTTTGTGATTGTCTTACAAAAAGTAAAATAGATGAGCACAGTACACAAGACCAAATGCAGCAGGCATTTTTAAGTTGCATATTTACTTCTGCGCCAGATCTTATTACAAAAATTGTTTCAAGTGGCGAAGATTATCAGAAAGCCGGCGAAGAAATAGGAACACAGCTTGCCATGCAAATGATGAAAAACGGTTGTCCGGCTTTTACAAAAATTGCTGCAAGCATGGCTATGAGCGGTGGTGACAGCAGTGTTGATATGAGCGGTTCTTCCGTTGATATTTCTGCAAAACCACAAGTGGCAGAAAGTATTGATGGCCTGGTAACTAAAGTTGAAGAAAGAGATTTTACATACATTACTATTAAAACAACTGCTGGCCGTGAACTTGATTTTATTTATTATAATTATGTGCCCGGCTCTGATGAATGGATTAAAGACGCAGCCAATAAATTAAAGAATAAAAATGTTTCGCTGTCGTATGTTGAAAGCGAAGTGTATCAGCCAAAATTCAAACAATTCATGAACGTAAAAGAAATTAAAACGCTTACTATAAAATAAGTTGTTTGATGGATGATAAAAACAAAGCGCCGCAGATTTTAAATTCATCTTCTAACTTTCTTGGCTTTTGTTTTCTTGTATTAACTTCTTTAAAATTTTTTAAGCTATCTGCCACAACATTTATTGATGAAATTACAGCAGTATGTTTTGTGATATTTATGTTCAGTTGCTTATGCGCATTTCTTTCTATACGCAGTATTAAAAGAGCTGAATTTTATGAAACACTTGCTGAATATTCTTTTCTTGCAGGCCTTATCATTATCTTTTAATGACGATTTTATTTATGCTGGCAATCATTCATTGATGCGCATTGTTGGACTATAAATATTAATATGAATATAATACTGCTCTTATTTCGTCATGTTGAGGAACGAGACATCAAATAATTTTAAATAATTACAACACAAAGAATTTTTCCTACCGTCGAAATGACAATTCAATCATTCATTATATCTAATAGTGTGATAAACTAATACAATCTTTTTAAATTAAATTACCTGAAAGTTTTCTGTTTTAGGTAAAGTGTTCAGGGCAATTTTAAAAATTTCAGGTGGCGAAATTATCTTTCGCAGTTTGGTGTCCATCCATGCACCATCAATAGAAATTTTGGCGCAAAGTGTATCGTTGTTTTTCCATATATCATGCATCATTGTCCATTTTTTATAATTACCGGAAACAGATGCCAGCTTCAGATCAATCGTTATAACCTCACCAAATTTTATTTCCTTTTTAAAAATGCATTCTTCCCTGAACAAGATCGGCCCAATAGAATGCTGCATCATTACTTCAGGAGTTATTTTATGATCCATCAAAAAAGCAACACGGCAATAAGCGCCAAAATCA
>CAZZXW010000111.1:0-9210 GCA_964658095.1 uncultured Parafilimonas sp.
TATTCTGCATAAGCGCCATTTTTTGTTGGATCTGGCCTTCCGTAAACTTCATCACCTTGTTTGAAGTTTTTTACATCAGAACCTATTGCTTCAACCACACCGGAAACATCCCATCCGGGAATTAATGGCAGCTTAACAGGAAATTTTTCTTTACGCATTCCTTCACGAATTTTCCAGTCAACAGGATTAACAGAAGTAGCATATACTTTTATTAAAACATCATCTGCTTTAGGCGTTGGTTTGGGCACATCTTCAAACCTTAAAACTTCTGGTCCGCCAAATTCATGTATTTGTATTGCCTTCATATAAACTATTTCAAAAAAATCTGCATGAACTATGCCATGGAAATAAATTAATATAACGTCTTAATAATCTTTAAGTTTAGCTTCAATTTTATCTTCGTAAGCATTTATATTAATTAATTATGTCGAATGATTTAATTACGCTTGTTGCAAACATTGCACTTACATTATCATTTGTTATTGGTTTGATATTTGGCATTGCGCAGGTTAAAGCAGCAGCACGAGATAGACGTGAAAGGTTAACACTTGATACCTTAAATAGCTTTCAAACACGAGAGTTTGCTGAGTTATTATTTTTTCTGAATTCAAAGAATTTACCTTCAACAAGAAAGGCAATGCTTGCGCTTCCTGCTAATGAACAAACAATGCTGATACAGTTTTCGCAACAAATGGAATCGTTGGGAATTCTTGTGGCAGAGAAATTAATTAATATTGATCTTGTTGATAAAACACTTGGTTCTTTTGTAACTACATCATGGGAAAAATATAAACCCATGTTTCTTGATATTCGTAAGAATGCACCTGATCCTTTTCTTGGTGAATACTTTCAATGGCTGGCAGAACAGATTGATGAGCGCATGAAAAAAAATCCGCGTGAACCTTTCTTTAAAACGGGAACTAATGTTTCCAAAAAATAATAAGATTTGTAGCATTAATCAATCTACATGAAAAAAATTTTATTGTTGTTATGTATAATGAGTGTGTATGCAGTAAAAGCGCAAACATCTAATCATAAAATTTCTGTGATTGCATATTATGCCGGTGATACAAGTGCGATTGATAATTATTCAATAGAAAAATTAACGCATATAATTTTTAGTTTTTGTCATTTGAACGGGAACCGGCTATATGTTAATCGATTAAAAGATACGCTTACCATTCAACGCCTTGTAAACTTAAAGAAAAGAAACCCTGACTTAAAAGTTATTCTTTCACTTGGTGGCTGGGGCGGATGTGGAACTTGTTCACAAGTATTTTCAACAGTTAAAGGCAGAAGGCAATTTGCAAGATCAACAAAGCGGCTTACCAGATTTTTTAAAACAGATGGCATTGATATAGACTGGGAATATCCAGCTATTGCCGGCTTTCCAAATCATCAATACTTACCTGCAGATAAGAATAATTTCACGGCACTGATAAAAGTTCTTAGAAAGAAATTGGGTGATAAAAAAGAGATCAGTTTTGCGGCAGGCGGTTTTATAAAATATCTTGATTCATCTGTTGACTGGAAGGCACTTGCACCGCTGGTTGATAAAGTCAATTTAATGTCTTATGATCTGGTAAATGGCAACAGCACAATAACCGGTCATCATACACCACTGTATTCAACAAAGCTGCAGCTTGAATCAACCGATAATGCCATACACTTTTTTGATTCTGTTCATTTCCCTTTAAACAAAATTGTTATTGGCGCCGCCATGTATGGGAGGGTTTTTAATGTAAATGCTGATACGCTGAATGGCTTATATCAAAGTGGCGGGTTTGATCATGGCATTTCATTTAAGAATTTATATCTCGATTCAATGCAGCAACAAGGTTACATATATTATTGGGATGATGAAGCGAAAGCGCCTTACCTGTATAACAAAACAGCAAAGAAGCTTTTTAGTTATGATAATGAACGTTCCATCGCTTTAAAAACTAAATATGTGATTGATAAAAAGCTTAATGGCATTATGTTCTGGCAGCTTGGCGATGATAAACCAATTGATGGTTTGTTGAATGTTATTGACCGCACTTTGCATCAACGGTGAATATTATTTTGTTAAGAATACGACGTTACTATTTTGTCGTAATTAACCCTGTTTAAGTCAGATTCACACGCTACTGTTATTTATAATCTGTAAGAATTTTACATTATTAATAATCTCTAAAATTTACAACAAAATGAATACAGTAAATGAAAATCTGATTCGCCAGTTGATTGAAAACTGGGCTGCAGCTGTTCGTGGAAAAAATATTGATGCAATACTCAAACATCATTCAAAAGATATTGTGATGTATGATGTGCCTGAACCATTTCAATCTGTTGGCATAAATGCTTACCAGGAAACATGGGATACATTTTTTGATTGGGCAAAAGATTACGGCGTGTATGAAATTAAAGACATCAATATAATCGCAGGTGAAGATGTTGCCTTTTGTTACGCATCTATGCAATGTGCCGGCTCCCATAAAAATGAGGAGAAAGAATTTTTGAATTTCCGTTTAACCGTTGGATTAAAGAAGATAAATAATGAATGGATAATTCTTCATGAACATCATTCAATACCAGCAAAATAATTATGAAAGAAAAATTTAAACTTGCTGGTAAAAGAGTTTAATCAAATGTAAAACTTCACTAACGCTTCAACTGCTTGTAACAAATCAGCTTTTCATTCGTGATACATTGTCAACAAAACTTTAGCTTATGGGCAGGAATGTTTGGATTGATTATTTGCGCTGTTTTATTACTGTTCTGGTAGTGGCGCATCATTCGGCACTTGCCTATACAACATTTGCATACTTTGATAAAGTAACTTATATAAATTCAACTTCACCTGTTGTTGATAATTCAAGATGGATTGGCATGGACATCTTTGAAAATTTCAACGATATTTTTTTTATGTCATTAATGTTTTTGATCAGTGGATTGTTTGTTTTTAAAAGCATGCAAAAGAAAGGAACGAAAACATTTTTAGCAGAGCGATTGAAAAGATTAGGCATTCCATTTATTATTGGCGTTACATTCATTATGCCGATTGCATATATTCCATCATATTATTTAAGCCATCATAATTTTCAATTAAGTGCTTTTATAAAAGATTACATTTTTAATGAACAATGGCCGGTTGGGCCGCCATGGTTTATATGGGAGTTGCTATTATTTAATATTATCGCTGCAATTATTCCCGCTAAATTTTATGTTACCGTATCAAAAAAAATGACAACGCTTATACAAAAGCCATTCATGTTTTTAATTTCTTTTTTTATTGTGACAGCAATGTCATTTATTCCTTTAAGCCTTCGCATTGGTCAATATACATGGACTGGTTTTGGCCCGTTTGATTTTCAACTAAACCGTATCTTACTATATTTTTCTTTCTTTGTTTTTGGCTGTTGCTTAGGTGTAAGCGATTGGGAAAAATATTTTTTTACTGATGGAAAGTTATTGAACAAGTCATGGTTGTTTTGGGTTGTGATGAGCGCAGTGTTTTATGTAATAGTTGAATTAATAACTTACTTCGGTTTCAGCCATGCAATTACATATAACATTAGTAACACTCAAGCATACTTTGTATTTGATTTATTCTTTGTTGCATCCTGTATCAGCAGCTGTTTTGCCTTCATTGCTATCTTCAAAGATTCAGTAAAAAATTCTAAAAATTTATGGAATAATCTTTCTGCCAATGCGTATGGCATTTACCTGTTGCATTATGTGTTTATAACGTGGTTTCAGTTTGCTTTATTAAATGTTTCTATACCTGTAATTGTAAAATTCTTTATTGTGTTTACGGCGGCCTTATCGTTAAGCCGGATTATCATTAATACTCTTAGAAAGTTTAAACCAGTAAACAGCTTGCTTTAAATCAATATCGCCATGATGTAAGATCAGCACCTTTTGGTGCTCTCATCTTTACTTCTTCTGCCCACTTAGTGATGAACATTTGATCATAATGCAAACGGCTTAGATAGTTTGGTTCAGTATGGTCACCATTCCAGCAATGTTCTGCACGGTCACCATAATCAACTTCACATCCGCAATTTGGGTTCGTTAATTTCTTCAACATATCTTCTGCTGAATAAACAGCATCATTTAAATAATATGTATCCATGTCGCCAACATAAATATGTATTTTTCCTTTAAGCTTATCACCAATCTTTGGCCAGTCTCTTTGAATAATATTTGTAAGATCATAATGTTCTTTCCAATAAGCAGCAACCGATGAATCAATAGCACCGGTGTACTTATCGAAAATTCTTTTTGGATAACCATCTTCAGCCATTGGAGAGAACACAGCTTCCCAAATATCAAACTGGTCGCCACTACGGCTATGCGTTCCCAATGCCAGTTCACGTTGGTTCATTGATTGAATAGTTGCACTTATGTGGCCAAGATAATTACGTTCACCGGGACGAGGTGTTTTCTTGAAATCGCTTTCAACATAATATGCGTTCTTGTTATTATAAATATCCATCGTTGTGTAATTGTGAAAGTCAACAGGGTCAGGGCATGCAGCGTAACAACCATTATATTCATCAGGATAAAAAACCTGTGCTGCCAATACTTCCCAGCCACCTGTTGAGCCACCATACATAAACCTTGCCCAGCCTTTTCCAATACCACGAAAACGCTTTTCTATTTCAGGTATTAATTCATAAGTTATAGCATCACCATAAGGGCCAAGGTTTGCAGAGTTCACCGCATATGAATCATCATAATAAGGATTGGCGTGTTGTATTTCTACAACCAGTACACGTGGAAAATTTGGCCCTGTCCACAGTTTATAAAATTTATAATCTTCCTGTTGAACAATTTTATTGTAACCTGTTATGCGAAAGCGTTCACTGGTATCAGGCTTTAAATTTTCATCAGGCGGCGTAGTTCTAAAATCACTAATGTCTTCAGGAAAATGGCCATGAAAAATTGCCAAAGGATAATGCACATTCGGATGTTCATCAAAACCTTCAGGCAATAAAATATGTGCACCGATGTACATTGGCCTTCCCCAAAAAGCAGTAAGCAGCTTGCTTTGAATTTTTATATGCTTTATATACTTCGTGTCTTCCGGTTCTTTTATTGGTGGAATAATTTTATTGATTGTAAGATGGATTTCATTGGTTGTATTTGGATCGAAATGAATTTTTATTGGTGTTGAATAAATGTTGCCCGGCGCAATGTTCCAATGCTGTCCTTCACCTCTGTCCATCGGCAGCTTTACTGTTTGTCCTGTTTGAAGATGAAACGTTTCATACTTATGCAGCAATACCTGAACGTAGTAATCGCCTGCCGGCACATCTTTTAATCTTTCAATTGGGTAACCGAATGCATGCATATCAATTAGCTCGTCACTTGCAGGTAACCAGCCATTCACATCAATACCAAAAACCAGTTGCGTATGTGCAGCATCATTGATTTGAAATCTTGGTTCAGCGTTATTGTTGTTTGATAACAGCAATAACAAACGGCCATCCAATGTTAATTGCTTTAAAGAATCTGCAATGCTTATGCGAAAGGTTTGTGCATTTCCTAAAACTGAAATAAGCAATAAAAGTGAGAAGAATATTTTTTTCATAGCAGTTGATTAATGTATGATGAACATAATTTTATGACGTGAGTGCTTCAACAGGAGTGAAAGAACTGTATTGAGGCAATAACAATTTTACTATCTGTTGAACTATGTTTTCAATATTCACATCATCACGATTAGAAAATATGACGATCATAAAATTTTCGTCAGGAATAGTAAAGCTATACGTTCTGAAGCCGCCATTATCACCGCTGTGGTATACTTTTTTTATCGTTTGATTTTCATCAACAAACCATCCATAACCATAACCTGTTTTATGCGCTGTATCAATTAAGTATTGAACAGAACGGGCTCTATTTATAAGATATTTTGAGCATAGTTTGCCACTTTGTAAAGCCTTAAACCATTGCTCATAATCATGCACAGAAGTATAAATGCCACCATCACCTTCGGTTGAAAAAAATATGTGCTCATCTGCGCCTGATTTATTAAATGCTGAAGTGCTGCTATCAAAACTATAACCGGTTACTTCTTTTGATATAGCAGCTTTTTCATTCCAAATAATTGTATTATTCATTCCCGCAGGCTTAAAGATGTTTTGCATCATGTATTCATCATAATTTAAGCCGCTTAATTTTTCTATGATCAACGCCAGCAAACAATAAGCAGTATTGCTGTACCTGAATTTTGCACCCGGAATAAAATAAGTTGAATAAAGATTTTTAATAGCATTGTAAACATCAATGTTATGTGCATGGTGCATGTTAGTTGTGTTCACAAAATCATAATGATCAATCAGGCCTGAAGTATGTGTAAGCAATTGCTGCACAGTTATAACATCAGCTACTTTTTTATTCATGTCAGGAAAAAACCTGCTGATTTTATCATTGAATGAAAGCAATTTTTTTTCTTCTAATTGCAATATGGCAACAGCAGTAAATTGTTTGGTTAACGAGCAGATATTAAAGTTTGAAGATGTGGTTAACTTTTCTTTTGTCTGAATGTTCCCGATGCCATAACTGTTATTGAATACCTTATTTCCATTGTACATGATGCCAATTGAAATACCCGGTAATGAGTCTTTATAAACTGATCTTAAAATAGAATCAATCTTTTTTTCATTATGAATAAATATGGTTGAATAAGTTTGAACAAAAGCATAATTGATTATACTTAAGCTAAATACAAACAGTATTAGTTTCTTCATTTATAACATGGTTGTTTGCAGTATGAATAATGGAAGTTAAACGAAAGAACCGAACCTACTTCATTGATTCCAGTTCTTTCTGCATGCGAAACATTTCATCACGCAGCTTGGCCGCTTCTATAAAATCAAGATCACGGGCTGCTTTTTCCATTTGCTTTTTAATGGTGCTGATGGCTTTCTCCATCTGCGGAATTGTTTTGTAAAGTGCCTGGTCTTCTGCAGCACTTGTTACAATGTCTTGATCACCTTGTATTGCATACGGGTTTCTTACATCATAACCTTTTATATCAAGCACTGATGTTTGCGCAAATACATTTTCTTTTGTTTTCTTAATTGTTCGCGGCGTAATGTTATGTTCAATGTTATAAGCAACCTGCTTTTCTCTTCGCCTGTTTGTTTCATCAATGGTTTTTTGCATGCTTTCGGTCATCTTATCAGCATAAAAAATCACAAGCCCATCAACATTACGTGCAGCACGTCCAGCAGTTTGCGTTAATGATCTTTCATTGCGTAAAAAACCTTCTTTATCAGCATCCAGAATTGCAACCAATGATACTTCAGGCAAGTCTAATCCTTCACGCAAAAGATTCACACCAACCAATACATCAATCTCACCTAATCTAAGCTGTCTTAAAATTTCTATGCGTTCCAAAGTATCCACATCGCTATGAATATATTTTGATTTGATGCTGATGCGCTGTAAATATTTATCCATCTCTTCAGCCATGCGCTTGGTTAATGTTGTAACCAGCACACGATCACCTTTTGTTACCCGCTTATCAATCTCATCAAGAAGATCATCTATCTGGTTTACACTTGGGCGAATCTCAATCGGTGGTTCTAACAAACCTGTTGGACGAACCACCTGTTCAACTACAACCCCGCCACATTTCTCCAATTCATATTCACCAGGCGTTGCACTAACAAAAACAGTTTGGCCTGTCATGTATTCAAACTCATGAAAGTTTAACGGACGATTATCCAATGCCGAAGGCAAACGGAATCCGTATTCCACCAGAATTAATTTGCGGCTTCTATCGCCGCCATACATGCCTGCAACCTGTGATATGGTTTGATGGCTTTCATCAATCACACATAAAAAATCTTTTGGAAAATAATCCAGCAAACAGAACGGCCGCATACCTGCCTGCCGGCGATCAAAATATCTTGAGTAATTTTCGATGCCGTTGCAAAAACCAAGTTCACGAATCATTTCAAGATCATACTCAACACGTTCTTTTAAACGCTGCGCTTCAATTAATTTACCAACGCTTTTAAAATATTCGCTTTGCAAACGCATCTCATCCTGTATCTCATACAAAATTGTTTGCAGCATATCTTTTGGGGCAAGATATAAGTTGGCTGGAAAGATTGCCGCATTCTCAAGTTTCATTATGCGCTTGTTATTCTGCACATCAATGGTTTCAATCTCTTCAATTTCATCACCAAAAAAAGTAATGCGGTAACCATAATCAACGTAAGGCAGGTTGATATCAATGGTATCACCTTTCACCCTAAATGTTCCGCGTTTAAATTCAACCTGTGTTCTGCTGTATAAACTATTTACCAGCGAATGCAAAAAGCCTTGCCGTGAGATTACCTGGCCTTTTGTTATACGTACAATGCCGTTTTCAAAATCAGTTGGGTTACCAATACCATAAATACAACTTACACTTGCTACAACAATTATATCGCGGCGGCCGGTAAGCAATTCACTTGTTGCCTGCAAACGCAGCTTATCCAGCTCTTCATTAATGCTTAAATCTTTTTCAATGTACACATCACGAACCGGCATATAAGCTTCGGGTTGATAGTAATCATAATAGCTAACAAAATAACCAACCGCATTATCAGGAAAGAATTGTTTGAACTCGCCATACAATTGGGCGACCAGCGTTTTATTATGTGTTAGTACAAGTGTTGGCCGCTGCACATTTTGAATAACGTTGGCCATGGTAAATGTTTTACCACTACCGGTTACACCAAGCAAGGTTTGATATTGTTCACCGTTTAAAATGCCATCAGTTAATTGCCTGATAGCTTCAGGCTGATCACCGCTGGGCTGGTATGGAGCAACTAATTTAAAAGGCATATTGCAAGATATACTGTAAAATTTTTATTGTATTTCATTTAACAGAAACACAAATGAAAAATATATTAGAAGCAAATTATCAATAATTTATATTAAATACAACATGCTTAAACCAGTAATTGTTTTTGTAAGTAATGTTGTTAGAAAAAATTTTTAAGCCTGAAAAATAAAAATGGCAAAGTTGTTGCTAATAGCTTGACCACTTAAGATTTAATCACTCTAAAAATCTCAAAAATGAAAAAAGTACTTTTTACAGCAGCCGTTTTGTTAGGCGCAACAGGAATTTGCATTTCTAATTTTACAACAACAAGTGCACAGGTTCCTTCAACTAACAATCACTTTGTTATTAAAGACACAGTGCCAAGTGACACAACAAAA
>CAZZXW010000112.1:0-9069 GCA_964658095.1 uncultured Parafilimonas sp.
TATATTTTCTAACTTTTCATCCCATCGCTGGCTTAACTCAAAGGGAAACATTGTTATGTTTACAACAAGGCTTTTTATTTTCTCATTTTCATGATATAATAAAGTTTTTGCGGTTGGCTGAAAGCCTTGCTGGTATTGATTTTGATAAACTTCATACAAATATTCCAGGTCAGCATTATCAAAACGAAATTGTTCCAGCGCTTCAAACATATATTCAGCAATCGTATGTTCATCATCCCATTTGTTTAAGCCATACTCAAGCAATACCCGCATTACACTTTTCTCCTGCGCATCATCAGGATAAAAAATTATTTTTTCTTCTGATATTGCTTCAGCCTTCTTCTCATCAACAAAATTTTTCTTTTCTTCTTTTACAAAATGATCGTTGCTAAACTTACTTACAAGATTTATAAGCCCTGCTTCATCTATCTTTAAAATGGTGGCACATTGGTGAATATATTCCTGCCGTTTTGTAAAATCTTCTGCCCGGTTAAGCTTGCTTATAGTTTCTGCAATTGTATTTACCGCAGCGTTCTTTTTAGAAATATCATTGCCTGCTTCCTTTAGCAAAACTTCAGATTGAAAAAGAATAAAGTCTTTTTTATGCTGACTGATAAATTTATTTAAAGCAACAGAACCCGCTTTTTTTACATAACTATCCGGGTCCTCATTATCTGGAAGCAATACCAGTTTTACATTCAGGCCTTCTTCCAGCGCCATATCCAAACCACGCATCGCAGCTTTAATTCCTGCTGCATCACCATCATAAATTATAGTAAGGTTGTTGGTATATTTTTTTATGATGCGAAGCTGATCAGTAGTTAAGGAAGTACCACCACTTGCTACTACATTTTCAATACCAGCCTGTTGTAAACTAATAACATCAGTATAACCTTCCACCAACAAACATTCGCTATTTTTATCAATTGCATGCCGCGCAAAATAAGCACCATATAAAATTTTGCTTTTTATATAAATTTCATTTTCCGGCGTATTGATGTATTTAGGTGCTTTATCTGCACTGCCAATAACACGTGCACCAAAACCAATAATTTTTCCGGTGGTGTTATGAATGGGAAAAATAATTCTGCCGCGGTAATTATCAACAAGTTCATCGTTTCTGCTTACAACCAAACCGCTCTTTAACAAAATTTCATTATTGAATTGTTGTTGTAAAGCTGCTGTCGCAAATACATTCTTTTGTATGGGATTGTAACCAACCTGGAACTTTTCAATCGTGCTTATATTATAACCACGTTCTTCTAAATATGTAAGCGCATTGCTTTGTCCTTCTTCCGTTTTCAGCAACTGCTCACTAAAAAATTTTTGTGCAAAATTATTCAGCGCATGCAAGCTTTCAGCAGCCAGTTGAATCGTTTTAATTTCATCACTTACTTCAGTTTCCTGCAGTTCAATATTGTATCGTTGCGCCAGCCATTTTAATGCTTCAACATAACTGTATTTTTCATGCTCCATTAAAAATGTAATCGTGTTGCCGCTTTTGCCGCAACCAAAACATTTATATATTTCTTTAGATGGAGAAACTGTGAACGATGGAGTTTTCTCGTTATGAAAAGGGCATAAACCAAGATAATTTGCGCCGCGTTTTTTCAGCTTCACAAACTCACTCACCACATCAATAATATCAATGCGGCTGGTAATTTGTTCTATCGTTTTTGGTGCAATCAACTTACAGGTAAACGCCAAAAGTAATATTCCTTTTTGCTTCAGTTCAAACAAAAAATATTAAATTGTAACTCAAAATCTTGCGTATATGAAAAAAAAATTTACAGCCATTATAGCTGCATGTCTGCTACTTGCCTGCAATAATAAACCCGCTAATAATGATGCCATCACATTAAAATTTAATCTGCAAACGGGAATGAGTTATGATTATGATATGGACATGACCATGACCATGAAAGGCAATGTAAACGGGCAACCTTTAGACATGCATAATACTATGGTAACCGGTTATCATTTTATGGCAAATGCAGATAGTGCCGGCTGGAAAAAAATGCAGGCAACTATAAGCCACATTGCCATGAACATTAATGCAAACGGGCAAAACGTTAATTATGATTCTGATAAACCTGGTGATTCAGCTGACGTAACTTCTGGCACCATGGGTAAAGTACTGGGTGCCATGAAAAATGCACAATTTTATTTTACTATAAACAGCAAAGGTGAAGTAGGTTCTGTAACCGGTATTGATGATATGATGCAGCATGCAATGTCCTCAGTTAATTCGCCTGCTGGTGTTGCAATGGCTTCGGGTGTAAGCAGCAGTTTTAATGAAGAAAATTTCAAACAAAATCTGCAACAGTCTTTTAATATGTATCCAGATAAACCCGTTAAACCCGGTGATACATGGACGAACACAACAACAATGAATTCACAAGGCGCACAAATGAAAATGAATAACACTTATACATTGCAATATGTAACAGACAGCATAGCCAATATTAAAGTTGATTCAAAAATAAGTGCACCTGGTTCAGGTGCTTCTATGGGTTTAAACGGCACTATGAGTGGCACCATGAAATTTGATGTACCTACAGGTGTTGCACTTGATGGCAATCTTGATATGAACATGAAAATGACCATGAATACAGGTGGACAAATTACACCGGTTACTACTGATATCAAAATGAAGATAACCGGTAAAAAATCTTAGCTGCTTCGCACGATCAGAATGCTTTTCAAAGCATTTTTGTTTGCATGAATGAAATTAGAATAAGAATAGCCGATATAGCAGATGCAGCAGCTATTGTAAACATTAGCCGTGAAACTTTTTATAATGCTTATGCCGCATTTAATACGGCTAAGAACATGAATAAGTTTATGAATGAGTTTTTTTCTCTTGAAAAGATTAAGCAGGAATTACAGGAAGAAAACACAATATATCTTTTAGCATATAGCAATAATAATATAGCAGGTTATGTAAAACTTAAAGACAAAGCGCTGCCTGAAATAAATTTAAGTAATGATAATACTGTTGAGATTGCACGCATTTACACTTCAACTAATAACATTAATAAAGGTATTGGCAGCATAATGATGAATGAATGCATTGACTATGCGAAAAAATTGAAACGAAGTTTTATATGGCTTGGCGTTTGGGAAAATAATTTAAAGGCAATCAGGTTTTATGAACGCTTTGGTTTTAAAAAAACAGGTGAGCATGTATTTGCCCTGGGTGATGATTTACAAACAGACTGGTTGATGATAAAAGCACTATCACCAGGTGATGAAAATTAAATTAACTATTTAGCCTATCGCAGCGGTAGGAATTATAATTTCATAACATTACTTTCGCGCAAACCAATCACTATAAATATAACTTAATGCAGGCAGCAAAAAACATTGTTTGGCATGCAGCCACTATAACAAAAGAAGACCGTCATAATATGAACGGCCATAAGTCAGCGATATTATGGTACACCGGTTTATCCGGCGCCGGCAAATCAACGCTGGCAAATAAAGTAGAAGAAAAATTATTTGAAAAAGGCTTTCATACTTATGTGCTTGATGGTGACAATATTCGTCATGGCTTGAATAAAGGCCTTGGCTTTTCAACAGAAGATCGCAAAGAAAACATCAGGCGTATTGGTGAAGTGGCTAAGCTGTTTGTTGATGCAGGCGCTTTTGTTTCCACAGCTTTCATCTCTCCTTATCGTGAAGACAGGGAAATGGTACGTAAGCTTTTACCTGAAAATGAGTTTATTGAAATTTATGTATATGCGCCACTTGAAGTATGTGAGCAGCGTGATCCCAAAGGTTTATATAAAAAAGCAAGAGCAGGAGAAATAAAGCATTTTACTGGCATTGATGATCCTTATGAAGCGCCTGAAAATGCAGAGCTTGTTATCAACACAGCAGAAAAAGATCTTGAAGCATGCGCTGCTGACGTGGTTAAGTATCTTGAACAAAAAGGTTATCTTGATTAATGAATTTTTATTCAGTTAAATAAATAATATGAATCAACCGCATGGTGGTAAGCTTATAAATAAAATTGCTGAAGGTGCGCATAAGGATGAACTTGAAACAAAAGCAAAAGATCTTTTTCAACTAACAATTGAAGATCGTTATGCAGCCGATATTGAGATGATTGCTATTGGTGCATTCAGTCCGCTTGAAGGTTTTATGAATAAAGCTGACAGCGAATCTGTGATTGAAACAATGCATTTGACAAATGGTTTAGCCTGGGGTATTCCTATATTATTGCCTGCCGGTGATAAATACGATGCAATTAAAACAGGTGAAGAAATCACATTGGTTGATAAAGCCAATCGTGTGCTTGCCATAATGAATGTTGCTGAAAAATTTGAACTTGATCTTGCTAACCTTACTCAAAAATGTTTTAAAACAACTGATGATAAACATCCCGGCGTTGCAGCTATATTAAAAGGTGGTGACAAGTTTATTGCAGGCCCGCTTACAATGGTAAATCGTCCATCACGCAAAGAAAATATTGCTGATAAGTTTTTTCTTGATCCATCCGAAACAAGAGCTGAATTTAAAAAGCGTAACTGGAAAACAATCGTTGCTTTTCAAACACGTAATCCAATTCATCGTGCTCATGAATATCTTATTAAATGTGCGCAGGAAATTGTGGATGGTGCGTTGATTCATCCGATTGTAGGTGAAACAAAAAGCGATGATATACCGGCACCTGTGCGCATGAAGTGTTATGAAGTGTTGATTAATAATTATTTTAATCCTGATAATACTATGTTGAGTGTATTGCCAACGGCGATGCGTTATGCAGGTCCGCGTGAAGCAATCAACCATACCATCATAAGAAAAAATTATGGTTGCACACACATGATCATTGGCCGTGACCATGCCGGTGTTGGAAATTATTACGAAACTTATGAAGCACAGGAATTGATGGATAAGATTGGCGCTGAAATTGGCATTGAAATTTTAAAGTTTGAGAATACATTTTGGTGCAGAAATACGGAAAGCATGGCAAGTATTAAAACAGCACCAAAGAATCCTGACATGGTATCTTTGAGCGGAACAAAAGTGAGAGAAATGCTTGCAAATGGTGAACGGCCACCTTCAGAATTTTCAAGGCCACAGGTTGCTGATATTCTTATTGAATGGGCAACAAATAAAGCACCAGCATCAGTATAAATTTATATCATTAAAATTCTTGAAGGTTGTTCAGTAGGGCAACCTTTTTATTTTATAATGCTTCTTCATATAAAAATCAGTTCATTAATTTCGTTATTCAAAACACATCCTGCTATGAAAAGTTTTTTGATCACACTTACTGTTTTCACTTCATTAAATGTTTTTTCACAAGATTCATTAACCGCAAAAGATTATGCACATGCAGAAAGTTTTTTACGGTATACAATACAACAATACATTGACTATAATTATATAGTGCCGCATTGGTTAAAAGGTGATAAATTCTGGTATAGAAATCTTACTGCACAAGGCAGTGAATTTATTTTAGTTGATCCTGTAAAAGGTACACGCACTACTGCCTTTGATCAGCAAAAACTGGCAAGCGCTTTATCAGCAGCTACAGGCAAAACGTATGCAGCATCAGCTCTGCCGTTTCAGGCGTTCAATTATTCGCCTGATGAAAAGACGGTTACTTTCAATATAAAAAATAAACCATATAAATTAGATGTAGCTACATATAATATTAGTACAGACACAATAACATCTTTATCGAAAAAAAATAATGAGAGCGATAATGAAGTGCTTTCACCTGACGGCAGCAAAGCTGCGTTTATCAAAGATTATAATTTATGGATAAGAAATACTTTAACCAATACACTTATCCAACTCACTACAGATGGCATTCAATATTTTGGTTATGCAACAGATAATGCAGGCTGGAAACATTCAAATAGTGCCATATTAAAATGGTCGCCTGATTCTAAAAAGATCGCCACATTTAAACAAGATGAACGCAAAGCTGGTGATATGTACCTGGTAAGTACAAACGTTGGACATCCAAAGTTAGAAGCCTGGAAGTATCCTTTGCCTGGTGATACAAACATCATCACTATTCAACGAGTAATAATAAATGTAGATACACCTAAAATTATTTTTTTGCAGGTTCCTCCAGATCCACATCGTGCAAGTTTAAGTGATGATATTTCAAGCAGCGGAACATTTGATGATGTGGATTGGAGTGCAGACGGCAGTCAACTTGCGTTCGTTTCAACTTCAAGAGATCATAAGCAGGAAAAACTTCGCATTGCTGATGCAAATACCGGTGCAGTGCGTGAAGTATTTGAAGAAAATGTTGCCACACAATATGAATCAGGGCAGGGAAGCATCAACTGGAAATATTTGCCTGCATCAAAAGAAATTATCTGGTATTCTGAACGTGATAACTGGGCGCATTTATATTTATATGATGCAACAACAGGCAAGCTGAAAAATCAAATTACAAAAGGTAACTGGGTAGTTACGCAAATACTAAAAGTTGATGAAAAGAAGCGTATAATTTATTTTTTGGCTGATGGAAAAGAGCAGGACAATCCTTACTTCACGCATTTTTATAAAATTAATTTTGACGGCAGTAATTTAAAACTGCTCACACCTGAAACAGGCAATCACACAATCATCTTATCGCCTTCAGAAAATTATTTTATTGATGAATATTCACAACCTGATGTGCCTGGCATAACTGTTTTGCGCAATATGGATGGCAAGTTAATATCAACCTTAGAAAAAACAGATCTATCAAGATTGGCTGCAACCGGCTGGAAAGCGCCTATACCAATCACCGTTAAAGCACATGATGGACAAACTGATTTATATGGACTGATGTTTAAGCCAACGCAATTCGATTCAACAAAAAAATATCCCATCATTGATTACATATACCCTGGCCCGCAAGGCGGCAGTGTTGGAAGCTGGTCTTTTGTTCCGGCAAGAGGCGATGACCAGGCGTTGGCTGAACTTGGGTTTATTGTGATTGAAATTGAAGGAACCAGTAACCCGCTTCGTTCAAAAAGTTATCATGACATGAGTTATGGTTTTATGGCTGAAAACACATTGCCTGACCAGGTTGCCGGCATTCGTCAACTTGCACAACAACATACTTATATGGATACAAGCCGCATTGGAATTTGGGGACATTCGGGTGGTGGCTTTGCAACAGCCTGTGCAATGTTTAAGTATCCTGATTTTTTTAAAGTTGGTATTTCAGAATCAGGCAATCATGATAACCGGAATTATGAAGATGATTGGGGTGAACGTTATATAGGTTTATTAAAAGATTCAAATGGCACAACAAATTATGCAACACAGGCAAATGAATTGTATGCGAAAAATCTTAAAGGGAAATTACTGCTTGCACATGGGTTAATGGATGATAATGTGCCGCCATCTAACACCATGCTTGTGGTTGAAGCTTTGGAAAAAGCAAACAAAGATTATGACCTGGTTGTTTTTCCAAACAGTGCACATGGTTATGGCTATTATTCTTTATACATGATGCGCAGGCGATGGGATTATTTTGTAAAGAACCTATTGCACAAAGAGCCGCCAAAAGAATATGTAATTCAAATTAAAACTGATCCAAGAAACGCAACTCAATAAACAACCATTCTGCTATTTATTCTGCCGTTTGAATATTGAAAATAAAAATGAAAGGAAAAATTATATCTTGTCGCATCATTAAAATAACTGTTATGAAAAAATCCTGCTTTTTGTTTTTTGCATGTTTCCTATTTACAGTAAGCAATTATGCACAAAATGCATTGCCTGATTCAATGATGCAGAAGGGTTATAAATCTGTAACACACCATTCAATAAAAATTAATGGCGCTGTTTTAAATTATACAGCAACGGCAGGCACACTTGTTTTAAAAAATGAAAAAGATTCTTCTGTAGCATTATTTGGTTACGTGGCTTATACAAAAGATGGTGAAGCAGATGCTTCTAAACGGCCCATAACTTTTGCATATAACGGAGGCCCGGGTTCTTCATCAATGTGGCTGCACATGGGTGTGCTTGGCCCACGCCGTGTTGTAGTAAATGATCCAAAAAATACACCGCCGCCACCATATACACTTGTTGATAATGAAAATACAATTACTGATGTTACTGATCTTGTAATGATTGATCCGGTTGGCACTGGTCTTAGCCATGCCATCAATAAAAGTGCAGATAAAGATTTTTGGGGTGTTGATGAAGATATAAAATCTATAAGCCAGTTTATTAAACAATATGTTACTGATAATAGCCGCTGGAACTCACCAAAATATTTATTGGGCGAAAGTTATGGCACTATGCGTTCTGCAGGTGTTGCAGATTATCTGCAGGAAAATTTTGGTATGACGATGAACGGTGTTATACTTGTTTCTGTTGTGCTTGATCTGCGCACACTTACCTTTCAGACCGGTGATGATATATCATATGTGCTGCATTTGCCAACGTATGCAGCAGTTGCCTGGTATCATAATAAGTTAGCCAACAAGCCAGCTGACCTTCCTTCTTTTATTGATGAAGTAAGAAATTTTGCCGGCGGCGAATATGCGTCAGCATTAATGAAAGGTGCTTCATTAAGTAGTACGGAAAAAGACCAGGTGCTTACCAAACTAAGTAATTATACAGGGCTAAGTAAAGATTACCTCATCAAGGCAAACCTGCGTGTGAATGAGCCGCAATTTACTGAAGAATTATTACGTGATAGTAATGAAATGGTAGGCAGGCTTGATGCAAGATATAAAGGCATTAATCCTGATCCGCTTGGTGAATATGCTTTTACTGATCCGCAAAGTGAACAGATAAGCCCGGCTTTTACTGCAGCCTTTATGAGTTACTATTATGATGAATTGAAAGTAAACAAGAATTTAAATTATCACACATCTGCTTACAGCAGTGATGGATTTAAATGGAACTGGAGCCGCGGTGGTGGCAACGGAGATCCATCTACGCCTAACACCGGTGCTGACCTTGCTGATGCGATGAATAAAAATCCGGATTTAAAAATCCTGGTGTTTAATGGTTACTTTGATTTAGCTACTCCGTTTTATGCAACGGAATATACTTTCAATCACCTAGGCATACAAAAAAACCTGCAATCAA
>CAZZXW010000113.1:0-9057 GCA_964658095.1 uncultured Parafilimonas sp.
ACATCTTTTATATTACGCAGCCACATGTTTAAAACATACTTATAATCATGATTCGTTATGGCTGCTTTTACACCGCCGCAGCCGTAATGTCCGCATACAATTACATGATTTACTTTAAGATGATTAACGGCATAATCCAGCACACTTAAAAGATTCACATCTGTATGCACAACAACGTTAGCAATGTTACGGTGCACGAAAATTTCGCCGGGTTGTGTGCCTGTGATTTTATCTGCCGGAACACGGCTATCACTACAGCCGATCCATAAAAATTCTGGTGTTTGTAAATGTTCTAAACGGCTAAAATATTCAGGATCATTTTGCAACATTTCTGTTGCCCAGGCTTTGTTATCAACCAATAACTTTTCGTAAGGCATATCAAAAAGCTTTTACTTCTAATTGCTCGTGCGCTGCAAGTAATGCATTCAATTTTATAACGGATTCTTCTCTTCCGCATAAATCAGCCAATGTCATTTTATCTAAAACCTGGTCTAATGTAAACTGTATGATTTTCCATAAAGATCTTGCAGAACAATCAACAGAGTTAGTGCAAAGATTCAATGCACCAATATGTGTGGCGCAAAATTCTTTATCGAATAATGCGCCACCTAATGTTTTTAAAACCTTGTTAATGTTTATTTCTGACGTTGGCCTTGAAAGCACGTAACCACCTTTTTGTCCAGGTGTGCTTTTCACAAAACCACCTAACCGCAATTGCCTCGTAAGCTTGGCAACATAATGTTGCGTTAACCCTTCCGCTTCACTTATTTGCGGAATACTCAATCCGGTTTTTTCATCAGCACATTTTGCAATGCGGATGAGAATACGAACTCCATATTCTTCCTGTGCGGTTATTTTCATTTTACAAGTTCAAAAAGCTTATTTGTTTTCACTTTCAACTTCCATCGGATCAACATCAAAATGTTCAATAAAATATTGCCTGAGTTGTTCTACTGATGCATCGTCATTTTGCTTTGTGCAGAACTCATTAAACTTATTAATTAACTCGTCTGCAATATTGCCTGCACTGCTTCTTTCAATTTGATAACGATGTAAAATGAATAGCAGTTCACCATCTTTAAATAAGGAAATGGTTGGTGAGCTTGGTGTGATGCCCAGCAAATAATTGCTACGAAAATGATTTACAGCATCTTTTTCCATGCCCGCAAATACTGTAAATCTTTCATCAGGAATATTTTTGCTGAACAATGAAAGCAATGCTCCCGGCCTGGCTACTCTTGCGCCGCAACCGCATACTGAATTTAATACTACTAATTGTACTTTACCATCGTTGCGCTGTAATGCTTTGTCCACATCTTCAGGTGTAAGCATTTGTGTAAAACCGTTATCTGTAAGTTCTTTACGATAAGGTGCGGCAATTTGTTCAGGATATGTTGGTCCTTCTCTGCCGATTAAGCTATCTACGCTTATTTGTGCCATCTTAATTTAATTTATATTGAATAATTAATTACATAAATCCTAATTCGAGTGCTGCCACTTCGCTCATCATACTTTTATCCCATGCCGGTGTCCATGTAACTGAAACATGTACATCATTCACACCTTCCACTTCTCTTACTTTTTGATCAACATCAACCGGAATTGTCTGCGCTGCGGGGCAACTTGGTGCAGTTAACGTCATTGTTATTTGCACATTATTGATTGGTAATACATCAATGTTATATATCAAACCCAAATCATAAATGTTCACCGGAATTTCCGGGTCATAAATGGTTTGCAATTTCTCTATTACTTTTTCTTTTAGTGCTTCTTCGTTCATCATGACTGCTGTTTTATTTTGTAAGCCAGTGCATAATTTTTTATCTGTTTTATCATTGACAATAAACCGTTACTGCGTGTTTGTGCCAAATGATTTTTCATTCCAATCTTATCAATAAACTCAAGCTTTGTATCCAAAATTTCCTGTGGTGTATGTCCTGATAAAACTCTTATAAGCATACTTACCAAACCTCTTACAATTACTGCATCACTGTCTGCTTTAAAATAAATTCTTCCATCTTCTTCATTTGCCACTAACCAAACCTGGCTCTGACAACCTTTTATTTTATTCTCATCAATTTTATATTCTGATGATAGAGGTTCAAGCTTCTTTCCCAAATCAATGATGTATTCATATTTATCTTCCCAGTTGTCAAACAATGAAAACTCATCTATAATTTCTTCTTCTATTGATTCTATCGTTTGAACTGCTTCCAATTTTTAATTTTGACTTTTTACTTTGAATTTATTTCAACATCTTAGTCGCTTTCTCAACACCCTTCACTAATTCATCTACTTCTTCTTTTGTGTTATACATCGCGAATGATGCACGTATTGTTCCTGGAATTTCAAACCTGTTCATCAATGGCTGACAACAATGATGACCTGTTCTTACCGCGATTCCATAATTATCTAAAATGATTCCCATGTCCTGCGGATGAACTCCATCTACTATAAACGAAACAACACTTGTTTTATGTTTTGCTGTTCCAACTAAACGCACGCCTTCGATTTTCGAAAGCTTGTCCATAGCATACTTGGTAAGCATTTCTTCATACGCACGAATATTTTCTTTTCCAACTTCATTTACAAAATCAAGCGCTGCTTTAAAGGCAACGGTGTCTGCAATATTCGGAGTTCCTGCTTCAAACTTATAAGGCAAATCGTTGTACGTAGTTTTATCAAACGTTACTTCTTTTATCATTTCACCACCACCCATATACGGCGGCATTTCTTCCAGCAATTCTTTCTTGCCATACAAAACGCCAACACCGGTTGGTCCATAAATTTTATGGCTTGATAAAACAAAAAAATCACAATCCATATCCTGCACATCAATATTTAAATGAACAGCAGATTGTGCGCCATCAACCAATACAATAATGTTGTGTTGATGTGCAATTTCAATAATTTCTTTTACAGGATTGATTGTTCCAAGCGAGTTTGATGCATGAACAATAGAAACGATTTTTGTTTTTGACGTGATGAGTTTTTCAAATTCGTTCATCATCAATTCACCATTATCATCAACCGGAATTATTTTGAGTGTTGCCTTCTTTTCAAGACATAACATTTGCCACGGAACAATATTGGAATGATGTTCCATGCCTGAAATAATTATTTCGTCACCTTCTTTAATATTTTGTCTTCCCCATGTTGATGCAACCAAATTTATACCTTCAGTAACGCCACGTGTAAATATTATTTCTTCACGGTATTTTGCATTGATGAACTCTTTTACGGTATCACGTGATGCTTCAAATGCAGCAGTTGCTTCTTCAGCGAGAGAATGTATTCCGCGATGAATATTTGCATTGAATTGCTGGTAATAATTTACCAACGCATCAATAACAACCTGTGGTTTTTGTGCTGTTGCCGCGTTATCAAAATACACCAAATTTTTTCCCTTTACTTTTCTTTCAAGCACAGGAAATTCTTTGCGTATCGCAGCAACATCAAAAGGTTTTATATCTATTTCTGTTGAAATCATAACTCACCAACATTCAATCTTTCATTAATTTTTTCTTCGAGATAAATGCGCAATCTTTCAGGCTTAACCTGTTCTAAAATATCTGCCGCAAACGCATTCAGCAATAAAGCTTTTGCCTGTTTTTCACCGATGCCTCTTGCACGTAAATAAAACAGCGCATCTTCATCTAACTGGCCAACTGTACAACCATGGGAACACTTAACATCATCTGCAAAAATTTCAAGCTGCGGCTTTGTGTTCACTGATGCTGTATCGCTCATCAATACATTTTTGTTGGATTGATAAGCATTTGTTTTTTGAGCATCCTGTCTTACATAAATTTTTCCGTTAAAAACTCCCGTCGAATTTCCATCCATAATGCCTTTATACAATTCATTGCTCAAACAATTTGGCATTGTATTGTCAACGATGCTGTGGTTATCAACATGCGTTTTGCCATTTACCAAATACAAACCATACAAATGACCTTCATTGTTCGGCGCTTCCAAAATCATGTTAATGTTATTACGGATGGTGCCGCCATTTAAAGTAACGGTTACACAATGCGTAAAACATTTGCCAACCTGCTGCACATGCGTTGTGCCAACATGATGACAGTTCTCGTTTTCATCCTGCACTTTATAATATTCCAACCTTACATTTTGTTGCACGGCTATTTCAATTACTTCGTTCGTAAAGCTTTCATGCAAGCCGTTGTTTTTATATAACTCAATCAACTGAACCTGCGCATTTTCTTCAACCACAAATAAGCTTCTCGGCTGCACAAAAACATTATCATTGTTTGTATCCGTTAAATGATATATCACAATTGGTTTATCAACAACCTTACTCTTTTTAATCAACATAAACAAACCATTAGCAGTGAATGCGGCGTTCAAAGCATTCATACCATCTTTCATGTATTTGCTGCTTTGATTAAGATGCTGTTGCAGATAATTTTTGTATTCACTTTCAGCGGCTTCATTCAACGATAAAACAACCAATGCATCATGACTAAAAGATGAAATTTCTTTTATAAAAACACCGTTCACAAAAAACAATTCTGCTGCATTTTCAGATTGTAAACGAATATTGTTCAATACTTCTTCAGAAGGCAAAACAGGCTTTGTATACAGCGCAAAATTTTTATTCGCCAGCGGTGCCAAACGAGTGTATTTCCACTCCTCATGCCTTGAAGTTGGAATGCCTGACTTGTTATAAAGATCAAATGCTTTTTCACGCATTGAACCCAGCAAACCATTGCCCGCAATTGCATTTAATTCGTTGTATTTATCCTGTATCGTTTCTACTAAACTCATAATTAAACTTCTTCTGCTACTTGCTGCTTAATAAAATCATATCCTCTTTCTTCCAATTCCAATGCTAATTCTTTGCCGCCCGATTTTACAATGCGACCATTATATAACACATGTACAAAATCAGGAACGATGTAATCTAACAAACGCTGATAATGCGTAATTAATAACACCGCATTATCTTTTCTTTTTAAAGTATTCACACCATCTGCAACAATGCGCAATGCATCAATATCAAGCCCGCTATCTGTTTCATCTAAAATTGCGAGCTTTGGTTCAAGCATTGCCATTTGAAAAATCTCGTTGCGCTTTTTTTCACCACCGCTAAAACCTTCATTCAACGAACGGCTTAAAAGTGATTGATCAATCTTCACCAGCTTCATTCTTTCTTTCATCAACTTTAAAAAAGAAACAGCATCTAACGCTTCTTGTCCGCGATGTTTGCGGGCTTCGTTTACTGCAGTTTTTATAAAGTTTGTGGTGCTTACACCAGGAATTTCAATCGGATATTGAAACGCCAAAAACAAGCCCTCTCTTGCTCTTTCTTCAGGCGACATTTCTAATAAATCTTTTCCTTCAAATTCAACGCTGCCATCAGTAACATCATAATCAGCACGACCAGCCAACACTGATGCTAACGTGCTTTTGCCGGAACCATTTGGTCCCATAATCGCATGCACTTCTCCTGCGTTGATTTGCAGATCAATCCCGTTTAAAATCTTTTTATCTTCTATTGATGCGTGTAAGTTGTGAATGCTAAGCATTTCAAGTTATTCGTTAAAAGTTATTTGTTAATTATTCTATCCAACCGAGCCTTCCAAACTAATTGCTAAAAGCTTCTGAGCTTCTACTGCAAACTCCATCGGCAACTGGTTCATCACTTCTTTTGCAAAACCATTTATAATTAATGCAACGGCTGTTTCTGTATCAATGCCACGTTGATTGCAATAAAAGATTTGGTCTTCACCAATCTTACTGGTTGTGGCTTCGTGCTCAACTATAGAAGTGCTATTTTTTGTTTCGATGTAAGGAAAAGTATGTGCGCCGCATCTATCACCCAATAGCAAAGAATCACATTGAGAGAAATTACGCGAGTTATGCGCATTCTTTCCAACCTGCACCAAACCTCTGTAGCTATTTTGACTTTTACCTGCAGAAATGCCTTTTGAAACAATACGGCTGCGGGTGTTTTTTCCAACATGCATCATTTTTGTTCCGGTATCAGCCTGCTGGTAATTATTGGTAACGGCAACTGAATAAAATTCACCGGTTGAATTATCGCCTTTCAAAATAACGCTTGGATATTTCCAGGTGATGGATGAACCGGTTTCCACCTGCGTCCATGAAATTTTTGCATTAGCGCCGCAAATACCACGTTTTGTCACAAAGTTGTAAATGCCGCCTTTGCCTTCTTTATCACCGGGATACCAGTTTTGTACTGTTGAATATTTTATTTCCGCACTATCCAAAGCCACGAGTTCTACAACGGCAGCATGCAACTGGTTTTCATCACGCATGGGCGCAGTGCAACCTTCGAGATAGCTTACATAAGCGCCTTCATCAGCTATTAATAAGGTGCGTTCAAACTGACCAGTATTTTCTGCGTTGATTCGGAAATACGTAGACAATTCCATCGGGCAACGAACGCCTTTCGGAATATAACAAAATGAACCATCTGTAAAAACTGCGGAATTCAGCGCAGCAAAATAATTATCTGTCATTGGAACAACAGAGCCGAGATACTTTTTTACTAAATCAGGATGATGCTGGATCGCTTCTGTTATCGAACAAAAAATAATTCCCTGTTCTGCTAATTGTGCTTTGAAGGTTGTACCAATTGAAACACTATCAATCACTGCATCAACCGCGATGCCTAATAAACGATTTTGTTCGTTTAAAGAAATGCCCAGCTTATCAAAGGTTTTACGCAACTCTGGGTCAATTTCATCCAAACTTCCCGGTGCAATTTTCTGCTTTGGTGCAGAATAGTATCGTATATTTTGATAATCAATTTTCGGATAAGAAATATTTGCCCAGGTTGGCTCTTTGTCTTCAATACTTATCCAGTAACGAAAGGCTTTCAAGCGCCATTCGAGCATCCATTCAGGTTCACATTTTTTTTGAGAAATAAAACGGATTATGTCTTCATTTAAACCAATCGGCGCCTCATCAGCTTCGATATCTGTAACAAAACCATATTTGTAATCACTAAGCGCTGTTTGCTCTAAAGTCTCAATCATTTCGCTCATGCTGCAAATTTACAACTCTATTTGTACAAAAAAGTACAAATGGATTTTAAAACACTGTTTTTCCGCTTTTAGAAAATAAAATTGATATACTTGCCAAATGAAAAAGATCGCCTTTTTAATATCCGTTTTTATTTCTGTTTTTACGTTAAAGGTTTTTTCGCAACCACCATTTTATAACGAAATACGCGCTTTTAAAATCAAGGATAGCTTAAAGCCACCGCCACGTAACGCTATATTATTTGTTGGCAGTTCATCTTTCAGAAAGTGGACAAACGTGCAATCATACTTTCCAGGTTATAAAATTGTAAACAGAGGTTTTGGCGGTTCCACTTTGCCGGATGTAATCCGTTATGCTGATGATATCATTTTTCCATACAATCCAAAACAAATAGTTATTTACTGCGGTGAAAATGACTTTGCTGCAGACAGCACATTGCCAGCTGATAGTGTATTTGAACGTTTCAAGACTTTGTTTGAAATGATTAGGGAAAAGATGCCAACAGTTCCGGTTGATTTTATTTCGATAAAACCAAGCCCAAGCAGGCGGCAATATTGGGATAAAATGATTGAAGCAAACCGTTTAATAAAAAATTACATCAGTCAACAACCGCATGCTTCTTTTATTAATGTGTATGATTTAATGCTGAATGCAGATAACCAACCAAAGCCAGAAATATTTTTAAGTGATAGCTTGCACATGAATCCAAAAGGTTATAAGATTTGGCAGAAGGCGATTAAACCGTATTTGGTGAGATAATTATTGCTTTATAAATTTTTGCTTGATTGATTTTCCATTCTGATTGATGTTGATGTAATAAATACCTGCAACTAAATTCTGAATGTTTATTTTGTTTAATGATTGATGTGTTGCAGTTGACGATATAGTTTTACCATTCATATCAATAATAGAAATAATTGTATTGCTTTCTTTCAATCCATCAATGTAAATAAAATTATTAGCAGGATTTGGATAAATGCTTATTGCAGCATTTTTATCAAAATATATAGAAGCAACAGCTGAGTAACTAAACTTTCCATCTTTATCAACCTGTTTCAATCTATAATAATTCCAACCTTGTAAAGGTTTAATATCTGTTGTATTATATGATTGTTTTTTTTCTGTATTGCCTTTGCTATACACTTTATTTATTTCTGTAAAAATTTTGCTATTAATGCTTCTTTCAATTGAAAAGTAATTATTGTTTATTTCATTAGCGGTTTGCCAATTTAAGAGAACAGATTGTTGCTGCTTGGTTGCGGTAAAAGCAAGAAAAGACAGAGGAAGAAAATCATTGTTAAGATATCTAACTGTTGCAAAACTTATTTGAGTGCTTGTTTGAATATTTGAAAAGAAACCAAAGCCAGTAGCTAATATATTACCATCCGGCTGCGCAAATAAGCTGTTAATGACACAATCTCCTAATCCAACTTGAGTTAATATCGTTCCGTTTATTCCAAAGCTACTATCCAGTAAGCCATCTACATTATATCTGGCAAGAGAAAAATTATTGTGATTATTATTATTATTATTAGTTGAACTTCCCCCCAATATTATTTTTCCGTTTGACTGTAATACTATTGAATGCGCCGCATCTCCACGAGAACCATTTCCAATAGCAGTTGTAACCTTACCATTAGTACCAAAGCTGCTATCAAGATTGCCATTGGTGTTATAACGCGCTAAAGCGTATTTGCTAAACGAATTTGTTGTTGTGCCCCCAGCAACAAGTATTTTATTATCTTTTTGAATGGATAAAGCGTTTGCAAGATCATCACTATTCTCAAAATTTGTTGTTACTTTTCCATTAAAACCAAAACTACTATCTATTATACCATTTACTTTATATCGTAAAATTGTAAAATCTCCTGTAGAGGTGCATGTTACAACTATCTTTCCATCTGGTTGTACTGCTATTGAATTTGCTGCACCTACACCTCCTACATCCGTTGTAACCTTTCCATTTATACCAAAACTGCTATCAAGAATACCATTTTTCTTGTAGCGAGCAATAGCAATTTGTGA
>CAZZXW010000114.1:0-7789 GCA_964658095.1 uncultured Parafilimonas sp.
CTCGGTTACTTCACCATCGCAGGCCGCTCATCGCCCTTGTGGTTTGGCGCAAGGACCAGATGGATCTTTATACGTGAGTGATGATGTTAAAGGAACTATTTACCGCATTATTTATACAGGCAAATAATGAAAAAATTATCAGCAGTCATAACATTTATTATATGCATTGTTTATGCAGCTTTAACCCAACCTGCCCAAACAGCTAAACAAAGAGGCAGTGCTGTTTACAAACAATATTGTTTAACCTGCCACCAGGCAGATGGCGGCGGCGTACCCAGAATGAACCCGCCACTAATACAAACTTCTTATGTTACCGGCGATAAAGCCAAACTGATTAAATGGGTGTTGCAGGGTTCAGTTGAAAAGGTGGCTATTGACGGCCAGAACTATTCAAACAATATGCCTCCCCAAAAAAATCTGACTGATCAGCAGGTGGCAGATGTGCTCACTTACATACGCAGCAGTTTTGAAAATAAATCTTCTGCTATTTCACCGGTTGATGTAAAAACGGTTCGCAGTTCTCTTAAATAAATGTATTCGCTGAACGTACTTAACTAATATCAATCTAGGAAAAAGGTCGGCTGACTTTGACGAAAAGTAAACTGAATCTATCTTGTTAAGATAGTAGTTTGATTATAACGCATCATTTATTTTTGTTAAAATAATTTAATTTGAACCTTACCATCAGCACAAAAAATCTTATTAAAACATACAGCAGCCGCACAGTGGTGAATGATGTTTCTGTACAGGTTGAACAAGGCGAAATTGTTGGCTTGCTTGGCCCTAACGGCGCCGGTAAAACAACCACATTTTACATGGTGGTAGGTTTAATAAAAGCTGATAAAGGCGAAGTTTTTTTAGATGATCTGAACATAACAAAGCTGCCAATGTACAAACGTGCACAAATGGGCATTGGTTATTTGCCGCAGGAAGCATCTGTGTTTAGAAAACTAACTGTTGAAGATAATTTACTCGCTGTGCTTGAAATGACACATCTTACAAAAAAGGAACGCTTTGATAAGCTTGAGAGCCTGTTACAGGAATTTAACCTAACACATGTAAGAAAAAACAACGGCGATAGTTTAAGTGGTGGGGAGCGCCGCAGAACTGAAATAGCAAGAGCGCTGGCTGTTGATCCAAAATTTATACTGCTTGATGAACCTTTTGCAGGTGTTGACCCGATTGCTGTTGAAGATATACAAAGTGTTGTAGCAAGATTAAAATATAAGAACATCGGTATCCTTATAACAGATCATAATGTAAATGAAACTTTATCCATTTGCGATCGTGCCTATCTTTTAATTGAAGGTAAAATTTTTAAACATGGTACCGCAGAAGAACTTGCTGCGAACGAACAGGTGCGTCGTTTATACCTTGGAACTAACTTTGAATTGCGCCGTAAAGATTGGATTTTAGAAATGGGCAAAAACCAGCATTTTCCAGAACAACTTGGTTCTGAAAAATAATTATAAATTCTTTTTTTCTTCTTCAATAATATCAGCCTGCATTTTTTCTTTTTTTAATGTAACACGTACCCTGTTATACAAACTCATATAAATGTTTGCAATCCATACAAGTGAAAAACCTGCAACCAGGTAACCTTTCCAATCGTCATATAATAAATGATATTTTGTAATGATGAGTATTAATGCAGTAACATAATGACTGAAGCAATATTCGCAGGTAAAAAGATAAAAAAATTTTTTCTGCAGTAGTGTTCTTGCTTTCTTGCTGCAATCAGCACAATATTTATGTATTTCAGAAAAAATTTCTTCATGTGTAAAAGTCCAGGCAATACATGCAACAGGAATTGCGAGTATTAATAAGAAAGCAACCTGGTTGTGTAAAGCCATCATTCTGTAATTTATGCAAATTTCATTCTTAAAATAATTTTGTGTTAACCTGCAATTGCTGGCATGAAATTTTAGATATATGAATAAAATAATTTTTATGGAAAATAATAAAGAAGTTATTGAAGTACTAAACGATCTTATCGAGATTAACAATGATCGTATTACAGGTTATGAACGCGCTTTAAAAGAATTGAAAGAGGATAGCTCTGACCTCAAAGCTTTATTTGAAGGCTACATTGATCAAAGCCGTAACATAAGAAATGAATTAGGTACTGAAGTACAGGTGTTGCATGGTACAATGGAAGATGGAACAACAAATAGTGGTAAAATATATCGTGCATGGATGGATGTAAAAGCTGTTTTTACAGGCCATGACCGCCATGCAGTTTTAGAAAATTGCGAAGCTGGGGAAGATGCTGCACAAAAAGCTTATAAGTTTGCTTTGAATACAGAAGGCTTACCTGCATTTATTGTTGAGCTTATTTCAAAACAGCAAATAGAATTAAAAGGTGCGCATGATGAAGTAAAAGCACTGCGTGATGCAAAAGAATATGCAAGTGCCTAAATTTTAATTCTTGTATTTATAAGAGGTTCTTTACTGCCGGGTGTATAAGTATAAAAGCCTTCACCGGTTTTCATGCCTAAATATCCGGCAGTTACTATGTTTACCAATAAAGGACAAGGCGCATATTTTGGATTACCAAAACCTTTATATAAAACATCTAAAATTGATAAACAAACATCTAATCCAATAAAATCTGCAAGCTGTAACGGCCCCATAGGATGAGACATGCCTAACTTCATAATTGTATCAATTTCTTTAACGCCTGCAGTGCCTTCATATAAACTATAAATTGCTTCGTTTATCATCGGCATTAAAATTCGGTTTGCAATAAACCCAGGATAATCATTTACCACGCAAGGCACTTTACCAAGTTCATTGCTAAGATTGATGATAGTTTCAGTAACTGCCGGTTCTGTTGAAAAGCCATTGATTATTTCAACCAGTTTCATAACAGGCACAGGATTCATAAAATGCATACCAATAACTTTTTCTGCTCTTTTAGTTATCGCTGCAATCTTTGTAACTGAAATTGATGAAGTGTTTGTAGCAAGTATTGATGAAGCCGGTGCAGCTTCATCAAGCTGTTTAAAAATCTTAAGTTTTAATTCTGCGTTTTCAGTTGCAGCTTCAACTACAAGATCAGCATCTTGCACACCTTGTGTAATATCTGTAAATGTTGAAATATTGGCAAGCGCTTCTTTTTTTTGTTCTGTTGATATTATGTTTTTACTGATTTGCCTGTCAAGGTTTTTTGAAATGGTGAGCAACGCCTTTTCAAGTTGAGCAGCATTAACATCAATAAGATTTACTTCAAAATTATTTTGTGCAAATACATGTGCAATGCCATTACCCATTGTTCCTGCACCAATAACAGATACTTTTTTTATCATAATAATATTGATCGTTTCTTAGTTGTAATATCTATTGCATGGAAGCAAGCAGTTGCTTCCCTTCATCTTTTATAGTTCCATCGTCCGCTGCTCTGTTGGGCAATTTTATTAATGCATTTAAAACCTCTATGGCTTTGCCTGGCTGATGATCATACTGGTAAACTTTGGCAAGATCAAGATAATCCAATGCAAAGTAAGTATCTGCTGTGCGGCTTCTTTCCATATAATAAATTGCAGAATCAATTTGTGTATCAGGTATGCCACCATAGAATGTTTTAATGGCTGCACGTTTAAGCCATGATAATCTTATCAATTCAAAATGCCATTTACCCAAAATATAATTTGCTTTTGCATGATTTGGATTTATTACAAGCGCTGCATCTGCAAATATTTTAATTTGCTTTACATCTTCAACCACGATTTTATTATCATCATCTGTTTCTGTTTTTTTTGCAGCAACCAGCGCCATAGCATAACAAGCATCAGCATTTAATTTGTTTGCATGATATGCCTTTAATGCATATACAGCAGCAGAATCAAAATAAGCAGATTTTAATTTTTTATCTTTTTGTCTTTCGCCGATGCTGCAATAAAGTTCTGCGCATTTAACCAAAACAAAAATATCAGACGAATCTGCTGCGGCAACTAATTTATATTTTTCTAAAGCTGACGGTTCATCAAACTTTTGTTCAAAGCTTTTTGCATCTTTTAAAAGCAAGGCATTGCTTTGTGCATTAATTTTATTAAGCAGTAAAATAAATATAACAGCAGAAAGAATTTTTTTTGTTGAATAACTATGCATAATTAATTAACGTAAACTGTTACGTTTTGCGCTGCATTCAGCTGCAACTTTTCCGTTAAAAAAAGGAATGGGCGCATTTAGTTTTTTTATTTTAACCACTACTTCTTCAACCTTTGAATAATCATTTAAAATTTCCTGGGCAATCTCTGTTGCAATGGTTTCAAGCAATTTGGTTGGTGTTTCCATGTGCAGTTTTATAAGCTCGTATAAAAGTGTGTAATCAATTGTTTCTTCTATATGAAGTAACGGAAAAGCAGTTGTTGCAAGATGAACAATAAGGTCAACTTCATAATCACCGCCGGTTTTGCTTTCTTCTTCAAACACACCGTGAAAGCTGTGAAATTGCAGGTTAGATAATTCAATTTTCAACATGCGGCAAAACTATATTGCTTAAATACAGCAGCAAAATGAAACATTACCTGCAGCCATCAGCAGGGTTTATATTTTCTTTATCCATTGATAAAACCGGTTTGCCATTTTTAAAATCAATAATCAGGATTGAATCAAAATCGTTATCATCCCATTTCATGCCTTTATCTTTTATGCCAAGTTGTTTAAGCAGGTTATCAATTTTTTTATGTTCCCAAACCACCAATGCATAACCATTGGTTTTCATAAGCGCCGCAGCAAGATCGTTCACATCATCCACATCAAATTTTGAATCAATATTTACACCATACTTAATGGCAAAAGGCGTTATTGTTTCAATCATTCTTAATTGGCTTGTTGATTTTTTGTTATCTATTGCAGGCACAAAAATTTTAGATGGTACTTTATATTTATTGTAGAGCACAGCTGGCAAAGCAAGTGCACGATTAAAGCCTTTGCATGATAAATTATCACCATCGTCTGGTTTTTCTGCATGGCGTATAATTACAATTTTTTGTATGCCGCCGGTAGCTTTTGGCTGGGCGTTACAGTTTGAATTAAAAAAAGCAATAACGCATAAAACAGGTAGAATTCTTAATAAATTTTTCATAATTAATAATTGATTACATAATGGATTTGTAAAGATTACAATTTTATAGCCATATTAGCAGAATGCTATAAACCGTTCTTATTTTAAGATAAACATTCACAATTCAGCCATTACTTTTGCGCTTCAATTATGGATTCACTTAGAGAACAATGGCTGATCTTAATTTCAACACCGGTTTATTTTATAATCATCGGGCTTGAGCTGTTGCTTTCACACATAAGCCACCGTAAAGCTTATACATTAAAAGATTCACTCACCAATCTTTACCTCATGTTATTAAATGCTGGCATTGATGCGGCATTCCGGCTTGTGTATCTTGTTTTACTTCAATACTTTTTTTTACGTGCTGTTATGCATTGGCAAAACGCCTTTGCTTATTGGTTAATATTATTGCTGGCTGAAGATTTTTTATATTACTGGCTGCATCGTTTTGATCATGAAATACGATTTTTTTGGGCAACGCATGTTACACATCACAGCTCGCAACAATTAAATTTTTCTGTTGGGTTTCGCTCTTCCGTGTTTCAGCCTTTATATCGTTTTATATATTTTATTCCCTTAGCATGGTTTGGTTTTAAGCCGCTGGATATTGTGTTCATGTATTCTGCCACGCAAATATGGGGAATCTTTGTCCACACAGAAATGATACGTAAAATGGGTTGGCTTGAATATGTTTTGATAACGCCATCGCACCATCGTGTACATCATGCTTCCAATGCAAAATATCTTGATAAAAATATGGGCATGTTTCTCGTGATCTGGGATAAATTGTTTGGAACATTCCAGGAAGAATTGCCTGCTGAAAGTTATCAGCCTATAAAATATGGCTTAACTAAAAACATTGAAAAGCCAAATGCGGTTACCATTGTTTTTCATGAATGGAAGCAAATGTGGAAAGATGTTTTTCAAAAAAAGATTACGCTGCGCCAGCGGCTTGGCTACTTATTCGGGCCACCTGGTTACAGCCATGATGGAAGCCGCATGACGAGTAAAGAAATGCAGGCAGCGGAAAACGACGAACCCTCTTCCGATTTTGTTGCCGAAGCACCTAATGCTGTCTTAGGATAATCATTCAAAGTTTAATATAGTTTACAAGCCTTTGGAATAAATACTGCATCAAATTCACAACCCCACACTTTAAATAACAGTTGCTACGCTGTAACTTTGTACATCTTTTTTTGTTATTCTTACTACATATTAATTAAGGAATACGATTTATGAATTTATTTGAAGAGCAGTCGCACGAATTTACAGGAAGACATATCGGTCCAAATGAAGCAGAAACAAAAGAAATGCTGAAAACGATTGGCGTGAACAGTATTGATGAATTGATTGATAAAACCGTGCCTTCATTAATCCGGATGAAGCATGAGTTGAATTTGCCCGAAGCTATGAGTGAGCATGAATATTTACAGCATATAAAAAACATTTCTTTAAAGAATAAGCTATTTAAAAATTATATTGGCCAGGGATATTATGATACGGTAACACCATCTGTTATTTTGCGAAATGTGTTTGAAAATCCGGGCTGGTACACACAATACACACCTTACCAGGCGGAGATTGCACAAGGCAGGTTAGAAAGCTTATTAAATTTTCAAACCATGGTCAGCGATTTAACGGCGCTGCCAATTGCAAACGCATCTCTGCTTGATGAAGCCACTGCAGCTGCAGAAGCAATGACGATGTTCTTCAATATGCTTAACCGCGATCATGATCATATTGAACGGGCAAAGTTTTTTGTTGACAATGAAATTTTTCCGCAAACAAAAGCAGTGCTTGTTACAAGAGCTAAACCTATCGGCATTGAATTGGTTTTCGGTGATTACAAAACAACATCGATTGATACGTCTTTTTTTGGTGCCATCATTCAATATCCAAATGATAAAGGTTCCATTGAAGATTACCGCGAGTTCATTCACGAAGTGCATAACAGCAATGCTTTTGTTGTTATGGCTACAGATCTTTTAGCGCTTACTTTATTAACGCCGCCCGGAGAACTTGATGCAGATTGTGCCGTTGGTTCTGCTCAACGTTTTGGTGTGCCATTGGGTTATGGAGGCCCGCATGCAGCTTTCTTTGCAGCAAAAGATGAGTTTAAAAGAAATATTCCCGGCCGCATAATTGGCGTAAGTGTAGATGCGCAAAATAACCGTGCCTTGCGCATGGCTTTGCAAACAAGAGAGCAGCACATTAAGCGTGAAAAAGCAACATCAAATATTTGCACAGCGCAGGCTTTGCTGGCAAACATGGCGGCAATGTATGCAGTTTATCATGGTCCGGATGGTTTAAAGCATATTGCAGAACGTATTGCTGTATTAACGCAAACTGCGGCTGAAAGCATTGCTTCACGTGGCTTTCAACTTGTATCGCAAAATTATTTTGATACTATAACAATTAAGGTTGATGATGTAAATGTTATTCACAACAAAGCGCAAAAGCAAAAAATTAATTTAAGATATGTTGATGCAAATCATGTTTCAATTTCTTTAGATGAAACAGTTATGATTGATGATTTGTATGACCTGATAAATTGCTTTGAAAACGATGTTGATCCTGTTCATTTTGATATGGAAGAAGATGCAACGCCGCAACATATTCCAACATCTGCAAACAGAAATTCAGCTTACTTATCGCATCCTGTTTTCAATTTGCATCACAGTGAAAGCAAGATGATGCGTTATATGAAATCATTGGAGA
>CAZZXW010000114.1:7799-8923 GCA_964658095.1 uncultured Parafilimonas sp.
TTCACTTAATACATCAATGATATCATTAGGCAGTTGCACTATGAAGTTAAATGCAGCTACAGAGATGATGCCTTTAAGCTGGAATCACTTTAGTAAGATACATCCGTTTGCACCTGTTGAACAGGCTGGCGGCTATCAGCAAATGATAAAAGAACTGGAAGATTATTTATGTACAATAACTGCTTTTGATGCATGCAGCCTTCAGCCAAACAGCGGTGCACAAGGTGAATATGCCGGCCTGTTAACCATTAAAGCCTATCATGAAAATAATAATGAAGCACACAGAAATATAATGCTGATTCCTATATCTGCCCATGGTACAAATCCTGCATCAGCAGTAATGGCGGGTATGAAAGTAGTTGTTGTAAAAGCATTGGACAATGGTTATATTGATGTGAATGATTTAAAGGCGAAAGCAGGTCAGCATGCAGCAAATCTTGCAGGCATTATGATCACATATCCAAGCACATATGGTGTGTATGAAGAAACAGTGAAAGAGATTACAGAAATTGTACATCAGCACGGTGGCCAGGTTTATATGGATGGTGCCAACATGAATGCGCAGGTTGGTTTAACGGCACCTGGTTTAATTGGTGCTGATGTTTGTCATCTTAATTTACATAAAACATTTTCAATTCCGCATGGTGGTGGTGGCCCGGGTATGGGACCAATTTGTTGTAAGCAACATCTTGCTCCATTTCTGCCAAATCATTCAGTTAACGGTCAAGAGTCAACGGTTAACAGTGTTTCTGCCGCACCTTATGGCTCTGCCTCCATCTTACTAATCAGTTATGCATATATAAGAATGCTTGGTAAAGATGGTGTGAAGAAGGCAAGCGAATATGCAATCCTTAATGCAAATTATATGCGGGCAAGATTGGAAAATGATTATGATATTTTATACTTAGGAACACACGGCGCATGTGCTCATGAATTTATTGTTGACCTGCGCCCTTTTAAAAGATCATCAGAAATTGAAGCAGAAGATGTTGCCAAGCGTTTAATTGATTATGGCTTTCATGCACCCACCATGAGCTTTCCGGTGCCGGGCACTATTATGATTGAACCAACAGAAAGTGAAGACAAAGCAGAACTTGACCGCTTCTGTGATGCCATGCTTTCTA
>CAZZXW010000115.1:0-8918 GCA_964658095.1 uncultured Parafilimonas sp.
TTGCTTTGTCGGCAAGAGTTTTTACTTCTGTTGCTATCTGGCTCAATTGTTTTGTATCGGCAAAACGAATGACCGGAACCAATAAACCTTCATCCACCGCAACAGCAACACCAATGTTTACATGATGATTGATGCGTATTTTTTCACCTAGCCAACTGCTGTTCACTTTTGGATGTTGTTTCAATGCAACGGCTGCAGCTTTTAATACGAGATCATTAAAACTTATTTTAACAGGGCTTGCATCGTTTATACGTTTTCTTGCAGCAACACAGGCATCCATATCAATGCTCATTGTAAGATAAAAATGCGGTGCTGTAAACATGCTTTCAGCCAATCTTTTCGCAATTGTTTTGCGCATTTGTGAAACCGGCACTTCTTCAAAATCTTCTTTAAAATAAGTTTGTGTTGCAACAGGTTGTTTAGCTTGTGTTACCTCTTGTTTTTGCTCAACATTTACTGCTGCCTGCTGGCCATTTGATGATGGTTTTTCCTGTGGCTTAAAGTTGTCTATATCTGTTTTTGTTATTCTTCCATTGTCACCACTGCCTTTTACATATTTCAAGTCAATGCCTTTCTCTTCAGCTAATTTTTTAGCAAGGGGAGAAGCAAAAATTCTTCCTTCATTCACTACCTGTTGTTGTGGTTGTGCGTCTTGTTTTTTTACCTCTTGCTGCGGTACACCACTTGATTCGGTTTTAGAAACATCACCTTCTGCTTTCTGCTGATCGATATCATCCTTAGAAACAGGTTCCTGTTGTGGTGTGCTTGCATTTTTTGAAGCGTTCACTATCTTATCAACATCAAAACCTTCTTTGCCAATTATTGCAAGCAGCTCATTTACTGCAATTTTATCGCCTTGTTTTGCACCTTGATATAACAGCTTTCCATCTTTATAACTTTCCAGTTCCATTGTTGCTTTATCTGTTTCAATCTCAGCAAGAATATCTCCTTTCTTCACATCGTCACCCACATTCTTTTGCCATGATGCAATCACACCTTCTGTCATGGTATCACTCAAACGCGGCATCAATACAACTTCTTCCATTTTAGAAATATCAAGTGATTCAGTTGCGGGTTTTTGACTTGCAATTTCAGGTTGCTTGTTTATTGCCTGTTGTTGATCGGTTGATCCGGCTTGTTTATTATCTGCATTTTCTTTGTTGCCTGTACCTTGTACCTGCTTATCTGCTAACTCTTTTGATTTATCGCCTGTATCTTTTTTCTTGTTGCCTGCATCCTGTTTTGCACTTCCATTACCATTAAGCAAACCGGTTATATCTTCTCCTTTATCACCAACAATTGCAAGCAGATCATTTACCTGTAGCTTGGCGCCATCTTCAGCACCACGATGCAGCAGCACGCCATCTTTATAACTTTCTAATTCCATGGTTGCTTTATCGGTTTCAATTTCAGCAAGCAGATCGCCTTTTTTAACGGCATCACCAACATTTTTGTGCCATGCAGCAATTACACCTTCCGTCATTGTATCACTTAAACGCGGCATTAAAATTTTTTCAGCCATAATTATTTATTGAATGAATTTTCGCGGTGAAATTACTGCAAATGTAAATATGCATTCATTGAATTAGTTCTGTTTTTTAGCTTCTTGTAATAACCACATTATCGTATTAAACGGCAACTTTTATATTTATGTTCATCAGCGATAAACAATAATTTCTTTATTGTTCATGCTTTATATTTACCCGCAATTTTTAATGTTGAAAAACCAAAAAATTACAACTGTTAAAATAAATATTGGCGGAGACTTGCATACCTGTGCCAACTGCGGTAATCAATTTAAAGGAAAGATTTGTAACGAATGTGGTGAAAAGCTTTTTCATCCTTCGCATTTAAGTGTTAAACATTTTCTTGAACAGGTATTTGATTTTTTTGCGCATTTTGAAAGCAGGGTTATCAAATCAATATGGCTGAATCTTATAAAGCCTGGATTTATTACTAAAGAAAATTTGCGTGGCGTTACCGTGCCGTATACAAAGCCTGTACAGCTGTTTGTTGTAGTGAATGTTATATTTTATTTTACCACTAATTTTTTAGGCGTAACAGATTACACACCATCACAAGGTGACGAAAATTATTTTGGATTAAGCAGCTATGCAATTTTTAGATGGGCTGCACCAGCAGACAAAGCTTTTATAAATTATGTTAAACATACACGTGATAAAAAAGAAACAGAAATAGCGGAAGTGAGAACTAAATTAGCTTTAAGCCGAAAAGATAATTTTAATCTTGTTTTTGACAGTAGCGGTAATCGTATGTTGAATTACCAGTTGCAGGCAAGATTCAATAATAATTATACTGATAAAGTAGCTGAGTATTCCAAATTACTTATTATTCTCCTGGTACCTTTTATAGCATTAATTTTTTATTTATTTTTTTACAAGAAGCTGATCTCTTATGGCGCAGCATTAATATTAGCCACACATTTTATGGCATATAACCTTTTAATATTTTCAATAGAAAGTGTTCTTAATTATTTGCCTGGATATATTACCCATAATTCAAATTTGCATGCGTTGCCCGCAAGGCTGATTAAACTTCTGTTTTATAATAAATATGTGTCAGATTATTGTTGGTTTATTTTCGGCAACCCGTTTGAGATGCTGCATTTTATTTTATGGACACCATGGTTATTTATTTCTTTTAAAAGATTATTTAATCCAAACTGGTTCATAAACTTAATAGCTTGCTATTTCTGTACACAAATATTCTACTTTCTTATCTTCGGTTTATACAATGTATTTCTTATACTTTTTACTTATTGGATGATGCATGCCTGATTATTTTAATTGTTTGATTGCTTCAATTGTATGTAAACAATCAATGCACTTATCTTCGCTGTATGGCAAAAGAAATTGTTGTTAGCGGCATTCGCCCAACAGGTTTTTTACATCTTGGAAATTACTTTGGTGCCTTGCGTAATTATGTACGCATGCAGCATGATTATGATTGTTATTTTTTTATTGCTGACTGGCACAGCTTAACCACACATCCTGATACAAAAGAATTAAAAGATAATGTGCATCGTGTTTTGGCAGAATATATTGCCTGCGGATTAGACCCTGAAATTGCATGTTTGTATGTGCAAAGTGATATACCGGAAATTGCAGAATTGTATTTATACCTCAACATGCTTGCTTATAAAGGTGAGCTTGAAAAAACAACAACGTTTAAAGATAAAGTACGACAGCAACCGCAAAATGTAAATGCAGGTTTGCTAACTTATCCTGTGCTGCAGGCCGCAGATATTATTGTGCAGCGTGCTGTAAAAGTACCGGTTGGTAAAGACCAGGAACAACATCTTGAAATGGCAAGAAATTTTGCAGAGCGTTTTAATCATCGTTATGGTGAAGTGCTTGTTGTGCCTTATGCTTTTAATTATGGCGGAGAGCTTACAAAAATTTTGAGCCTTGATGGTAACGGAAAAATGAGCAAAAGCGAAAACCAGATGGCAACAATTTATTTAGGTGATGAAGATGACATGATCCGGAAAAAAATTATGAAATCAAAAACTGATAGTGGGCCAACAGAACAAGGTGTTCCAAAACCTGATTATATTGAGAATCTTTTTACATTAATGCAGCTTGTTAGTAATTATGATGTTGTTGCTAAATTTGAAAGTGATTATGAAGCATGTAATATTCGTTATGGTGATTTAAAAAAACAACTTGCAGAAGATATGGTTGCATTCATAAAGCCTATTCGTGAAAAAGCTGCTGCCATTCAAAATGATAAAGCTTATCTTTCAAAAATAATTACAACAGGTGCAAAGAAGGCAAGAGCGAATGCATCTGAAACAATTAAAATGGTTAGAAAAGCGGTTGATTTGAATTATGTTTAAAGTTTTAAGTTTGAAAGTAATTTATGCTGTTTGATTGCTTACTTTTAGTTTACAAAAATTTTAATCTTAAAAATTTCCTTCAGGGATTTAGGGTTTATGGCTAAACAAAAAAAACCAAAGCATATAGCGATTGCAGGCAACATTGGTGCAGGTAAAACAACCTTAACAGAATTATTAAGCAAGCATTATAAATGGATACCTCAGTTTGAAGATGTTGATCATAATCCTTACTTAATGGATTTTTATGAAGACATGCCGCGATGGAGTTTTAACCTGCAGGTTTATTTTTTAAACGGAAGATTAAACCAGTTGCTCGATATACAACGTGGAAGTGAAACTGTGATACAGGATAGAACCATTTATGAAGATGCTCACATATTTGCACCCAACCTTCATGATATGGGTTTGATGAATAAGCGTGATTTTGACAATTATTTTAATTTTTTTCAAACATTGCGTTCAATGGTTCAGCCACCTGACTTATTGATCTATCTTAAAGCATCTGTTCCAACGCTTGTAGGACAAATACAAAAACGTGGCAGAGAGTATGAAGAAAACATCAGGCTGGATTATCTTAAAAAACTAAATGAGCTATACAATCGCTTTATAAACAATTATAAAGAAGGAGCAGTGCTCACCATTGATATTGATAAAAATAAATTCCCCGAAAATGAAGAACATCTCGGGGAAATAATTGCAAAAATAGATGCAATGTTATTTGGCTTGTTTTAAGCCGTTCTTATCAGCTTTTAATACCAATTCCATAATAAGTAAATCCAATATTTTCAAGATCAGCTTTGTGATAAATATTTCTTCCGTCAAACACTACGCATTGGCGCATAGATTTGCAGATCAAATCCCAATCTGGTAAACGAAACTCCGGCCATTCAGTAACAAGAATAATTGCATCAGTATCTTTTGCAGCCGCAACAGCATCTTCTTTTAATTCTGCCTTGCCGTTAATCATGTGCTTAGCTTCATTCATTGCAACAGGATCATAGGCCTGCACGGTTGCACCTGCTTCCGTTAATGCATCAATCAGAACCAAAGATGGGGCTTCGCGCATATCATCGGTTTTTGGTTTGAACGATAAGCCCCACATCCCAAAATTCCTGCCTTTTATGTCACCATTAAAATGCTTCATGATCTTATCAAATAAAACCTTTTTCTGATCTTCATTTACATCTTCAACAGATTTTAAGATGCGCAGTTCGTATTTGTATTCTTCTGCAGTGTGAATAAGCGCTTTTACATCTTTAGGAAAACATGAACCGCCATAACCAATGCCCGGATAAATAAACCTGTTGCCAATACGCGGATCAGAACCTATGCCATTGCGCACTTCATTCACATTAGCACCAACAAGTTCACAAAGGTTTGCAATATCATTCATGAAAGAAATCTTTGTTGCAAGCATTGCATTGGCAGCATACTTGGTCATTTCAGCAGATGGAATATCCATAAATAAAAGCGGGTGGCCATTCAATACAAACGGATCATACAACTGGTGCAAAAGATGCTTTGCCTTTTCAGATTCAACACCAATTACAATTCTGTCTGGCTTTAAGAAATCATCTATTGCTGCACCTTCTTTTAAAAATTCCGGATTTGATGCAACATCAAAATCAAAGTTTGCCTTACGTTTGTCTAATGAATCTTTAATTGCTTTTTTTACTTTGGAAGCAGTACCAACCGGCACTGTGCTTTTTGTAACCACAATTAAATATCCATTCATGCAATTACCTACTGCGGATGCAACCTGTAATACATATTTAAGATCAGCGCTGCCATCTTCACCCGGCGGTGTGCCTACTGCAATAAAAATAATTTGCGCACCGGCAATTTCTTCTTCAAGCGAAGTACTAAAGCGCAATCTTCCTTTTTTAAAATTGCGTTCAACAATTTCATCAAGACCCGGTTCATAAATTGGTAAAATACCTTTTTGCAGGTTGTCAATTTTTTCTTTGTTAACATCAACACATATAACTTCTGTTCCAACTTCTGCAAGACATGAACCTGTAACAAGGCCTACATAGCCTGTTCCAACAACAACAATTTTCATTTATTTGATTATTTTAAGATTTGGATAATATAGTTAGTCAATTAGATTTGGTTTAATTCGGTTTGCAAAAGTAATATCTATTTTTCATTGAATTGTGCTTGATATTGTTTTATTTAATGAATGCTTTTAATTATTACGTAAACTATTAAACTAACATGGTTAACGTTATATACGTTCAACTACAAACCATGGGTTTACGAGGTTTTTTTTATTATAGATAAGTTCACATTTGGTGTTGTAATCATACACATTGCAGCCTGCAAATTTTGCAACTGCATGTCCTGCTGCAGTATCCCATTCCATTGTTGGTGCAAGGCGAGGATAAATGTTTGCCTTACCTTCTGCCACCAAACAAATTTTTAAAGAGCTGCCTGAACTGATGCAATTTATCTCTGCATATTGTTTTCTTTTTTCTGCAATAAAGTTTTCTGTTTCTGCTGTGTTATGGCTGCGGCTTGCAACAATTGTATATGCAGATGGATTTTTAATACCGGTTAATTTGATGGCTTGCTGCATATAATTTTCAACAGGCTTGTTTTTATTTATATCAGCAATAAAATAATAACTGCCTGCATCGCCTGAACCATAATATGTTTTACCTGTAACCGGAACATGCACCACACCAACAACAGGTAAACCATCTTCAATCAAAGCTATGTTCACGGTAAATTCACCATTGCGTTTTATAAATTCTTTTGTACCATCAAGCGGGTCAATCAGCCAGCATTCTTTCCAACTTTTGCGTTCTTCATAAGAAACCTGTTTATCCTCTTCGCTTAATACAATTATAGAAAACGAAGAAAGTATAGATTTAATTATATCATGACTTTTTTTATCTGCTTCAGTTAAGGGTGAATTATCTGTTTTTGTTTCAACAGTAAAATCAGTTTGATATATTTTAATGATTTCTTTACCAGCTTCAATTGCTGCTGTAACTGCTGTTTTTAAAAGATCATACATAATGATTAGTATCGGTGTTGGCTTATTGCCCATGCATATTTGCCAGCATAATTATTATGAAGGTTATGATAATAAAAGCCAAGCCTACAAAGAAAATTTTATATGCAATGTTGAGGTACTCAAATTTTTTGGATAACACTTTTCTTACCTGGAAAGATTCCTTTATCAGTTCTTCAAAAACAAGCCTGGTATCATTGCTGAAAAGCTCGTTCATATCATTTACATAACTATCTAACTGCACATACTTAAAGTCGGGATCCATTTTATCAAAGCTGCCAAAAAAGAAAGGTTCTTTCTCGTAGGTTACATCTTTTAAAAATCCTTTGCCCAAAGGTTTACTTGCTCTTATGCTATAAAAAATGGTAATGCATGCTACAATTAAAGTTGCGCCTGCAGGAATGATGAGTAAATGAATGTCTCCGATTTTCTTAGTTACAAAACCTATTATTGCGCCCGCCAGAATTGAGTTAACTTGTATCAGCAAACCGGCTTTTCTATCAGCAATACCAATAAGGTTTAAATAATTGCGGAATGCAATTTTAAAAAGGTCTTCGCTTTCTTTATTCAAAGGCCGCGAAGCAACTATCTCATCCTGTAATTTTTTCTCCCTATCATACTTTTTGCCCATTGCATTTAGATTGCAATAAATATAAATACTTCAAGCCATACATCAGTAATCAACTCTGGCATGAAATTTAAATATTAAGTAATAAATCTTTTATTATGCTAAAATGGGCCGCTATATTTTTTATCATCGCCATAGTTGCAGCGATCTTTGGATTTACAGGTATTGCTGCAGGCGCAGCTTCAATTGCTAAAGTGCTGTTCTTTATTTTTATTGTTTTATTTATTCTTGTTTTGATCTTAGGATCAAAGATTTTTGGGAAGTAATTACTTTAAAATTAAAGCTGTAAAAAATTAAAGTCTTTAATAATTTTAAAGACTTTTTTTATTAAATAAATCGTACCACAAAAAAAGGTTATTGCTGACCAACTAATACAATGCATTCATAAGCCTGCAATCTAAAAGTTTGTTCAGTGCCTAACGTGTAACTTTTGTTTGACAAAACTTCTTGGTAATTTCCCTGAAGCATGCTATGTGAAACATCAAAAATTAACTTGCTTTTATTACTTAAATTCAACACTACTAAAACCTTATCATTCCCGTTTATTCGCAGATAAACAATTACATTATCATCATAACTTTCATGTAATATTTCAGTATTACCGGTTACATGCAACGCTGCATTATTTGATTTAAGGTTAGTAAGTGATTTATAAAAATTATGTAAAGCCGGTTCTGAAGATGTCCATTCAATTTCATCTTTATCAAAAAATTTCAGGCGCTTTAAGTTCGGCAATTCCTGGCCACTATAAATAAGCGGAACAACAGACCATGTAAATGAAATTATAGCAAACGCTTTTGCAAGATCACCATACTTCTCATATTCAGTTCCGTTCCAGGTATTTTCATCATGGTTTGATGTAAAAAAAAGTTTTAATGCATCTGCAGGATAATCATCATAAACCTTAAGCACATTTTTTAAATCATATAAAGATGCGTTGCCTTTTGCAAATCTTTCAGTGGTATGCATCCAGTTCCAGGCATACGTTATATTAAACACTTCATGGTATTCGGTTGCTTCACTTTCAGCTAGCCAGATAAGTTCTTTTATAGTTTCGCATTGTTGCTTTGCCTGAACCCAAAACTCAAGTCTTACCAAATGCGCCATATCACACCTGAAGCCATCAATATCACATTCTCTTATCCAGTATTCCATGCTCTTAATCATCTCTGCACGCATGTCTGCATTATCATAATTTAAGTCAATCACATCAACCCATCCATGTTCATCAAAAAAATTTCCTGACGCATCTTTTTTATACCAGTCGCTATGTTCTTTTGACCAGCGATGATCATAACCCGTGTGATTGGTAACCCAGTCAATTATCAACTGCATACCAAGATCATGTGCCTGCTTTACTAAACTTTTGAAATCATCAAGGTTGCCAAATTCAGGGTTGATAGAAACATAAT
>CAZZXW010000116.1:0-8915 GCA_964658095.1 uncultured Parafilimonas sp.
AATTTGAGTTATTAAATAATTGATTAGACCTTTAAAATCGTCCTCATACTGTATTACTTTATTTATTGAAAAGAAATAAGTTTTAAGTTTCCTTTCTTCATTATTAATACCGATTATTAAACGATATACAAACCTCGAACTTCCCTGGATCATTCCCTGGTTCAACAATCTTTTATAAGGTTCATCAAAGCTTATCAAATTAAGGTCAAATAAAAATTTTGTCCACATGCGGCTATACAATAAATGACCAACTGCATGTTCAGTTCCGCCAACATATACATCAACCTGGTTCCAGTAATCACTTACTTTTTTATTACAAAATGTTTCATCATTATGCGGATCCATATAACGCAAAAAATACCATGACGAACCTGCGTAACCAGGCATTGTATTCGTTTCTAAATTCTTCGCAGTCCATTCAGGAACATTCGCCAACGGACCTTCACCTTCAGGACCGGGTTTATAATTTTCAACGTTTGGTAATTCAAGTGGCAACTCATTTTCATCAAGCGGATATGCAATGCCATCTTTCCAAACAATGGGAAAAGGTTCGCCCCAATAACGCTGGCGGCTGAATGCGGCATCACGCATTTTATAATTTATCTTGGCTTTTCCATAACCCAATCCTTCAATATCATCAATCACAATTTTAATTGCGTCTTTCATTAACATGCCGGTAAGAAAATCGCTGTTAACCAATTCAGCCTCTTTAGTTGGATTGGCTTCTTCACCATTAAACTTATCGCCAATAATATTTGTAATGTTTATGTTGAAGTGCTTTGCAAATTTGAAGTCGCGTTCATCGCCGCAAGGCACAGCCATAATTGCGCCGGTGCCATAACCAGCCAGCACATATTCGCTGATATAAATTGGTATTTCACGCTGATCAAAAGGATTAATGGCATAAGCGCCGGTTAGAACACCAGAGATAGTTTTCTCCGCCTGTCTTTCACGATCACTGCGGCTTTTAACCCAGCTTAAATATTGTTCAACTTCTTGTTTTTGTTCTCCAGTTGTGATGGCATCAACCAACTCGTGCTCCGGTGCGATCACCATAAAATCAACACCAAAAATGGTGTCAGGCCTTGTTGTAAAAACCTTTAATATTGAGTCAGCATCTTTAATTTTAAAATCAATTTCAGCACCATAACTTTTACCAATCCAGTTGGTCTGCATTTCTTTCATTGCTTCGCTGAAATCCACGGTCTGCAAGCCTTCCAGCAAACGGTCTGCATATTCTGTGATGCGCAAATACCATTGCCGCAACTTCTTTTTTACAACAGGATAACCACCACGTTCACTAACACCATTTATCACTTCATCATTTGCCAAAACAGTTCCCAGAGCTTCACACCAGTTCACTTCACCATAACCACAATAAGCCAAACGATATTCCATTAAGATGGATTGTTGCGTTGCTTCGTTAAAGTGGTTCCAATCATTTGCAGTGAATGTATTAGCAGGTGACTGCTGGCTATTAACTATTGACTGAATTTGGAATTGCGAATTAGGAATTGGATGATTCTTGTTGCCTTCTTTATTAAAAACATCAACCAAAAAATCTATGCTTTCCGCTTTTTTTGTTGTGCGGTTATAGAATGATTTGAAGAGCTGTAAGAAAATCCACTGTGTCCATTTATAATAAGATGGTTCGCTGGTATTAACCTGCCGGCTCCAATCAAAACAAAAACCAATTTTATCTAATTGCTTCCTGAAGTTTTCTATATTTTGTTTAGTTGATACAGCCGGATGAATGCCATGTTCTATTGCATATTGCTCAGCCGGCAAGCCAAATGCATCATAACCCATAGGATGCAAAACATTAAAGCCTTTCAGCCGCTTATATCTTGCATAAATATCGCTGGCAATATAACCTAACGGATGGCCAACATGCAAACCGGCACCGCTTGGATAAGGAAACATATCCAGCACATAATACTTTGGCTTATCAGGATTGTTGCTTACCTTATAAACCTCGTTATCATTCCACCACTGTTGCCATTTTTTTTCTATCTCCCGAAAATTATATTCCATATAAATTCAAAAATCTAAAATTAAAATTCAAAACAGAATTTTATTTTATGCCATACAATTTTAATAACGTGTATGTACTTAACCTGCAAAACTATCGTTAAGACAATTGTTCAAGCAAATGAAAACTATAAATTTGCTGATACTTTAATCATAACTTATAATGGCAGTTAAATCAAGATCGCTCAAACGCGGCAAACCTAACTATCTATACAGCATTATTGGTGTGGCGCTTGTGCTGCTTATTATGGGCATTATGGGTTGGATTTTTTTAAACCTTGCACAGGCAGGCAATTCGTTTAAAGAAAACATTCGCATTAGCGCTTATTTGCGTACCGCGAATAAAGACAGCATTGCACAAATTCAGAATTACATCAGCCAGGAACCGTTTGCAAAAAATGTTGAGTATGTAAATAAAGATGCTGCAAAAACCATCTGGAACAAAGACAATAACGAGGACTGGAATAAGATTTTAAATTTTAATCCCTTGCCTGAAAGCATAGATTTTTATGCACGTGCCCAGTATGTAAATAAAGACAGCCTTGATAAAATTTCTACTAACATAATGAGCCTTTATGGCAACCAGATAACAGACCTGCAATATCCTTCAACACTTGTAAATAATTTAAATGAACGTGCCTCAAAGCTTGGACTGATCTTTCTTGTTATAACTATCGTGCTCTGCATAATTGTTATAATAAGCATTGATACAACGATACGCCTGGCAATGTTCAGCAACCGTTTCTTAATTAAAACCATGCAGATGGTTGGCGCTACAAGAAGTTTTATTGCACGTCCATTAGATCTGATTGCAATCGTAAATGGCATTATAAGCGCAGCAATTGCAATTGCTGTTTTGTTTGCATTAATTGCGTGGGCCGAAAACCAGTTTCCGCAACTAAAGGCTATACAAAACAATACATTAACCTTGCTTTTGTTTGCTGCCATGATTTTAATTGGTGTGGCTATCTCTCTTTTCAGTACACACAGAAGCGTATTAAAGTATTTAAAAATGAAACTGGATGATTTGTATTAAGAAGCTATTAGCTAACAGCTGATGACTAAGCTATTAAAAACCTTATCTTGCATTACTTATAATTAAACAATGGCAGAAATTAAGAAGCAGCAACTTCAGCAAAAAAAACAATCTGTAACTACAGTAAGCCCAAAACAACAAGTGCCTGTAATTAAAAAACAGCCAGCTATTGCGCCGGTATTATTTACTAAAGAAAATTATACCTGGATGATGATTGGCGGCGCTATTGTGCTTTTGGGCATGTTGTTAATGACTGGTGGCAAAAGCCCAAACCCAAATGTGTTTGATTACAATGTAGTGTATAGTTTTACAAGAATAACCCTTGCGCCAATATTAATTATCGGTGGTTTACTGGTTGAGATTTACGCCATCTTTAAAAAATCTAAACAAAGTCCAAACGTATAATTTCAGCGGTGCATCAGCACCGTTTTCTTTTTCCTTAAAACCAAAACAAGCATGAGTATTTTCCAGGCAATAATCTTAGCTATTGTTGAAGGCATTACTGAATTTTTACCTATATCATCAACCGGTCATCTTATAATTGCAAGCTCGCTAATGGGCATTGCATCAGATGAATTTGTAAAGTTGTTTGAAGTGGTGATTCAATTGGGCGCTATATTTTCTGTTATCATTTTATATTATAAAAAATTCTTTCCGCTTAACCGCTGGAACTTTTACTTCAAACTTATAATAGCTGTAATACCTGCATTGGTTTTAGGTTATTTATTGGGTGATAAAATTGATGTTTGGCTGCAAAACCCGAAAGTTGTTGCCACAACCATGCTTGTGGGTGGTGTTATTTTATTGTTTGTTGATAACATCTTTAACAAGCCGCTTATTGATAATGAAGACGGCATAACATTCGGAAAAAGTTTTATGATTGGTTTGTGGCAATGCCTTGCATTAATACCTGGCACCAGCCGCAGTGCAGCAAGCATTATCGGTGGCATGCAACAAAAACTTACCAGGCGTTTGGCTGCAGAATTTTCTTTCTTTCTTGCCATACCTACTATGGCCGCCGCAACAGGTTTTAAATTGCTTCAAACATATAAAGCAAACCCGGCTATCATCACAGATCCAGCTAACATAAAGCTGTTGATTATTGGTTCTTTTATAGCATTTATTGTTGCCATGATTGCCATAAAAATTTTTATTTCTTATCTGCAACGCTACGGCTTTAAATTATTCGGCATCTACCGCATTCTTGCCGGTATTGTTTTGTTTATTTTAATCTGGAAAGGCATTCTGGTTTAACAACTTCAACACGCTTACCATTTAAATTTTGTTGATATTTACTTTATGAATGAAATTGTTCATAAAAAAAGAACGCCTAACAAAGTTGAAAAAATTGTAATGCTCATTGTGCTTATTGCAATGATAATTGGAATAATTGCTGCAGCCGTTAACATTAACTGGTTTCTTAATTCTTATGTTGAAGAAGATGGGCCGATAGAATGGCCGACTGAAATTCCTTTGTTCATTATTTTTATTGCCTGCATTGTGTACTTGTTTAAATATGCAAGGCGCAAAAATGTATGGTTCTTCCTGGTATATTTTTTTATAGGATTACTTAGTTTTTTTGTGTTTGGCGAAGAAATAAGCTGGGGACAACGCATCTTTAACTTTAAAACATCTGCTTACTTTGCGGCGCATAATACACAGGATGAAGATAACATTCATAACCTTATTCTCGATGGAGAAAAACTGAATAAAATTATTTTTACCGATGTGCTGATTGCAGGTGTTATCATCTATCTTATTATTTTTCCATGGATTTATAAACGCAACCAAAAATTTAAAACTTTTATTGATAAAGCCGCATTGCCATTACCAACAGTTTATCAAACCATTGCCTGCATTGTTGTTTTTATATTGTCATTCTTAACATTCAATCCAAAAGGTTCAGAGTTGCTTGAGTTTGGTGGTTGTAGTATATTTATGCTGATTGTTCTTTACCCATTGAACAAAGAAGCCAGGCAAAATAGTTAGCCTCAAACCATCAGACAACATTTATTTATTGTTGGGGTAATTGTTCATCTATCAAAGCAAAATTGTGTAAGATTTTGCAGCACTCCATTTTACAATTTTTAAGCTACATAGAGCTTTTCGTCGGCATGGTTTTCTGTTATAATTATTATTATAACGCAAAGTATTAATCTATGAAACAAAACAGTATTAATCGCCGCAATGTTCTCAAAGGTTTGGGAGCAGGTGTAACAGCCATGGCTGTAGCACCGGTTTTTGCAGGCGAAAGAAACTCAAACACCAATTATTCTCCTATGAATTTAGAAGATCCAACAACGAAGTATCCAAAGCCTCCTTTTCAAGAGCAATCTCAACCATGGCCCGGCCTTGCCAGCAAAATGAACCCACGTCCAGATCATGGTGAAACAAGTTATAAAGGTTCAGGCAGGTTAGCCGGCAGAAAAGCTTTAATAACAGGTGGTGATTCAGGCATGGGAAGAGCAGCAGCAATTGCTTATGCGAGAGAAGGTGCTGACGTTGCTATCAATTATTATCCTACTGAAGAACCCGATGCACAGGAAGTAATTGCACTAATAAAAAAAGAAGGCAGAAAAGCAATCGCAATACCCGGAGATTTACGCGAAGAATCTTTTTGTAAAAAACTGGTGGATGATGCTGTAAGCGAGCTGGGTGGCCTTGACATAATTGTAAGTAATGCGGGTAGGCAGCAAACGCATGCTTCTATATTAGATATAAGTACAGAGCAGTTTGACTGGACGATGAAAACAAATATCTATGCTCCTTTTTGGATTATAAAAGCAGCATTACCTCATTTACAACCAGGTTCTGTGATCATTGGTACAACTTCTGAGCAGGCTTATGACCCTTCACCTGATTTGTATGATTATGCACAGACAAAAGCAGCTACAATGAATTATATAAAATCGCTTGCAAAACAACTTGGCCCTAAAGGCATAAGAGTTAATGGTGTGGCACCAGGACCAATATGGACTCCTTTACAGGTTAGTGGTGGCGCAACAATGGAAAAATTAAAACAGTTTGGCAGCGATACAGCATTAGCCAGGCCCGGACAACCGGCTGAACTTGCTTCTATTTATGTACAGCTTGCTGATAACAGTGGCAGCTTTGCAACAGGTAACATTTATGGTTCAGGTGGTGGTAAAGGCCAGCCTTAATTATTTTTTTCAATCCTAAACCCTTTATGATTGTTTGTAAACAAAAAGCAACTCAGTTGAGTTGCTTTTTTGTGCCCACGAAAGGAATCGAACCTTCACTTCCTTGCGAAAACCAGATTTTGAGTCTGGCGCGTCTACCAATTCCGCCACATGGGCTTATAAAGGAGTGCAATAATACGCAGATGCCTAATTTCAACCAAACACTTTATTGACAGCATTTCTTTTTTGGAAAAAATATATTGCGGATGATCTTAAAAAATTTCTTCATCAAACTTTATTGAAAATATTTCAAAGTTATACTGTGAATTTTTATTAAATTATATTTACCGCTTTTAAACAAATTTTTATAAATGATGTATTACATCATACAACAATAAATAATTTATACATGCAGCAGGTAAAAAACGGAGATACGGTTAAAGTACATTATCATGGTAAGTTAACTGATGGAACAACTTTCGATAGCAGTGAAGGCCGGCAGCCGCTGGAATTTGAAGTTGGTGCAGGAAGAGTTATAAAAGGCTTTGATGAAGGTGTGAAAGGAATGAGCGTTGGTGAAAAGAAAACAGTTTCAATACCTGCGGATGATGCATACGGGCAAAAGCAGGAAGAAATGATTATACCGTTTGAACGCAAAAATTTTCCGCCTGATATTGAGCCTGAAGTTGGCATGACCTTAAACATGCATAGTGAAGATGGCAATGCACTGCCAGTTGTTATCAGTGAGATTAATGAAGATAAAATTATATTAGATGCCAATCATCCGCTGGCTGGACAGGATTTGATTTTTGATATTGAAGTAGTTGATATAAAAGGTAAAACACCGCTTATAATAATGCCATAAAAGTTTTTTAATGTTTTACAGTTTGATTGTTTGGTGTTCATTCACGGCTTCAAGAACTATAAAACATTGAAACAATAAAACTTTTAAGCCTTTCTTCTGTTTAACCACCATCCAAGCCAAATGCCGGTTAAGCACCAGCTGATCATATAATCTGCAAAGTGAGCACCAAGATCGAACGTCTCATACCAGATATCAATAGTATAAGCGCCATGTAAAAAAATAATAAACCCAACAAACAATGCCGCTAAAAATGTTTTACCAAAAGTATTAGGTTTATAGCCGGCAACAATCCAGCAAAAAAATAAAACCATAATAAAATTGGTAATCAGATTTTTAATCATGTTCAAACCCATGCCTGTATTTAACGAACGATGATAGTAAATCTGCACCCATGGCTTTCCACTATACTTTTCATCCATTTTATTCATCTCATCCATAGAAGCGCCCTTTGGAAGTGTGGGTATTAAATAACCACCGCTTGAATCTAATTCTGTATTCAGGTAACTTAAAACACTGTCTTGTTTTGGTGTGTATTGTTCTGCCGGATAATGAGAATGAATAACAACTCATGATAAAAACTGGCAAACAAAGATGATGATAGCGCCTATTAAAGAACCAATAAATATCTTCATAAACAATACTTTGGTTACTGAAAATTATAAATTAAATAAAACTTGTACAAATAATTTTGATAAGCCGTTTATTTGTTTTGAAATTAATATTATGATAAAAGATTACCGGCATGCCGTTACTGAAAGATTTTTAAGATATGTGCAGGTTGATACGCAAAGCGATCCAAACAGCAACACACATCCAACAACAGAAAAGCAAAAACAATTAAGTATTTTATTAACTGAAGAATTAAAAGGTATTGGCTTGAATGATGCACATACAGACGAGTTTGGTTATGTGTATGCAACCATTTCATCAACCACAGATAAGCAAGTGCCCGTAATTTGTTTTTGCAGCCATGTAGATACAGCGCCGGATTGCAGCGGCACCAACGTTAAACCAATCGTGCATAAAAAATATGATGGAAAAGATATTGAGTTGCCTGATGAAACGACACAAATCATTTCAGTAAAAGATTATCCCTATTTAAAAGAACATATTGATGATGATATCATTACAGCAAGCGGCTTAACCTTGTTAGGTGCTGATGATAAAAGCGGTGTTGCTGTAATTATGGATACGGCAAACTATCTTGTTACACATCCATCAATAAAACACGGTATAATTAAAATTTTATTTACGCCTGATGAAGAGGTTGGCAAAGGCACTGCAAAACTTGATCTTAAAAAATTAAATGCTGATTTTGCCTATACGCTTGATGGTGGCAAAGCCGGTGATTTTGAAGATGAAACATTTAGTGCAGATGGTGTGCGCATAACCATTCATGGCGTAATTGCCCATCCTGGCGCTGCAAAAGATAAATTAGTGAACGCTATCAAAATTGCCGGCGAAATTATAGCCGCACTTCCCCATAAATATTTATCCCCTGAAACAACACATAAGCGTGAAGGCTTCATTCATCCGGTTGCTGTAAATGGCATTGCTGAAAAAGCTACGATTGATTTTATCATTCGTGACTTTGAAACCATCAATCTTGCAAAGCATGAAGAAATATTACAAAGCATTGCAGAGAAAATTTTAAAGCAACATCCTAAAGCCACCATGCAGTTTGAAATAACGGAGCAATACCGCAACATGAAAGAAGTGCTGGATAAATATCCGCAGGTTGCGGCTTATGCTGAAAAAGCTTATAAGCGTGCCGGTTTAAAACTGAACAATGAACCTATTCGCGGCGGAACAGATGGCAGCCGTTTAAGTTTTATGGGTTTAC
>CAZZXW010000117.1:0-8803 GCA_964658095.1 uncultured Parafilimonas sp.
ACCGTATGGAACAGCAGCACAATTTATTTTGAAGAAATACAATTTGTATGATAAGGTTTCGTCCAAGCTTGTAACAGGCGAAAGCATTACGCAGACAAGCCAGTATATTGCAACGCAGGCTGCAGATATTGGGTTCACTGCAAAATCAATTGTTATATCAAATGAAATGAAAGGCAAAGGCAAGTGGATTGAATTAAATCAAAAAGATTATACACCAATAAAACAAGCGGCCGTGTTATTAAAACATGAACGTAAAAACAATGCAGCAGAAGCAAAGAAGTTTTATGATTTTTTATTTTCTGCAAAAGCAAAGACTATCTATAAAAAGTTTGGATACATTGTAAAATAACATGCTTGAATTAGAACCTTTATGGCTAACATTTAAACTGGCGTTTTTTACAACCTTCATTCTATTTTTTGTTTCAATTCCAATCGCTAACTGGCTTTCAAACCAAAAAACAATTTTTAAAACAATCGCTGAAGTAATTGTGAGCATGCCTTTGGTATTGCCTCCGTCAGTAATTGGTTTTTATATGTTGCTGGCGTTTAGTCCGGGCAATGCATTTGGTGCATTTTTAGAAAGATGGTTAAATATACGTTTGGTGTTTTCATTTGAAGGATTACTTGTTGCATCAATCATTTATAGTTTGCCATTTATGGTGCATCCAATACAATCAGGACTTGCCTCTTTATCACCAAGTTTAAAAGAAGCATCATACTCATTAGGCAAAACAAAATGGCAAACGCTTAAAAAAGTTTTGTTACCAAATATTAAATCATCATTGCTTACAGGCATTGTATTAACGTTTGCACATACAATTGGTGAGTTTGGTGTAGTGTTAATGATTGGCGGAAATATTCCGGGTAAAACACGCACTGCATCGGTTGCTATTTATGATGAAGTGGAAGCTTTTAATTATCATAATGCAAATGTGTATGCACTTGTTTTGCTGGTGCTTTCATTCATCATTTTATTTGTATTGTATTTATATAACAGAAGGCTGCAACAGATAAATTTTTTGTGATGTTATTCTAAAAGCTTTGCTGTTCATTATTATTTTAGTTAATTCAACTTTATGGCTGTTATAATTAATTATGAAGATCGATACCACAAAGACTTTGTGCGTTTAAATTTAGAATGGCTTGAAAAATTTGATCTTGTAGAATCACATGATCTTGAAATTCTCAATCATCCAATTGAAAATGTAATTAATCGTGGCGGTTTTTTGTTTCTGTTATTAGAAGGTGATTTTGTTATTGGTAGTGCCGGCATTTTTAAAATGAATGACAAGGAATATGAACTTATTAAAATGTCTGTAGCGCCTGAACATCGTGGAAAAAGATATGGAGATCTGTTGCTGGATAAATGTATTGCTAAAGCAAAAGAATTGAATGCTTCAAAAATGATTTTGTATTCCAACAGTAATTTGCAAACAGCCATTCGCCTGTATGAACGATTTGGCTTTAAGCATTTAGATGCAGTTGATACACCTTTCGAAACTGCAGATGTAAAAATGGAATTGCCTTTATGAATGTTTAAAATTCCAGATTAGTTTAGCCAACAATTTGTATACGCTTTATGATTGATTTCGCTTTACAAAAAAAACTGCACACGGCAGATGGTGAAATGCAATTGCAAGTTAGCGGCACTTTTGAAAGCGGGCAGTTTATTAGTTTGTATGGTTCATCAGGCGCAGGTAAAACAAGTGTGCTGCGCATGCTGGCGGGTTTTATGAAGCCTGATGATGGTTGCATTACAATGAATGATATGGTTTGGTTTGATAGGAACAAACAAATTAATATTGAACCGCAACAAAGAAACATTGGTTTTGTTTTTCAGGATAATGCATTGTTTTCAAACATGAATGTGCAGGAAAATATTGCGTTTGCTTTGCGTAAAAATGCGCCTGTACATTTTGTTGATGAATTGCTTGAATTGACCGGTTTAACAATGCTGGCATCAAGAAAACCGCAAACACTTAGCGGTGGGCAAAAGCAACGCGTAGCACTGGCAAGAGCAATTGCAACAAACCCGTTACTCTTATTGCTGGATGAGCCGTTATCTGCAATTGATAACACGATGCGTGCACAACTGCAAACAACTTTACTGCAAGTGCATGAGCGTTATAAACTCACAACAATATTAGTAAGCCATGATATAGATGAGATTATAAAATTGAGTGATAAAGTAATTCATTTAGAACATGGAAGCATTCAGCAAAAAACAACGCCTGCTAATTTTTTTTTGAATGGAAAATCAAACATTTTATGCGGCAATATTGTTGCTATTGAAGAAAACGGAAACGAAAATTTTACTGTTGTTTTGCTTAATAACCGCATGATGAAAATTAATTCAAAAGAACATGATGTTAATTTTTCTGTTGGCGATAAAGTTGAGATTGTTTATAAAAATGCTGTGCCGTTAATTCGTAAATTGTGATGAATGATTAAAGACAAATTTGACAGAGCACATAATTATTTACGCATATCGCTTACCGATAATTGCAACCTGCGTTGCTTTTATTGTATGCCCGAAGAAGAGTATGATTTTACGCCAGCTTCTCGATTAATGCAGGCAGATGAAATTGAAACGCTGGCTAAAATTTTTGTCGATGAAGGTGTAACCAAAGTTCGTTTAACAGGCGGAGAACCATTGGTGCGCAAAGATGCTGCTAAAATTATTTTAAGTGTATCAAAATTGCCGGTTGAATTAACACTTACAACCAACGCAACACGCTTACATGATTTTATTGATGTCTTGAAAGAAGCGAATATCAAATCTATTAATGTAAGTCTTGATACATTACAACCGGAAAAATTTTTGCTGGTAACAAGAAGAGATTTGTTTCATCGTGTCAGAAGCAATATTGAATTGTTATTGCATCACCAGTTTAATGTAAAAATAAATATGGTAGTGATGAAAGGCTTTAATGATGATGAAATAAACGACTTTATCGCATGGACAATTCACAATCCAGTTCAAGTTCGCTTTATTGAATTTATGCCTTTTAGCGGTAACCGGTGGACGGGTAATAAAGTAATTGAGCTGCACGAAATTTTATCAACCATCAATAATCAATATTCATTTCTTCCATTACAAAATGAAAAGCATGACACTGCAAAACATTATATGGTTCCTGGTCATGTTGGTTCGTTTGCGGTTATCAGCACAATGAGTTCGCCGTTTTGCGGTGGTTGTAACAGGATGCGTTTGACGGCAGATGGCAAGATGAAAAATTGCTTGTTTTCAAATAGTGAAACAAATTTATTGAGTGCGTTGAGAAATGGTGAGGATGTTATAAAACTTATTCATGAAAACATAATGATGAAAGCAAAAGAACTGGGTGGACAATTTATTGCTGATGTTGATACAGTTGATGCAAATTCAATTGAAAACAGAAGTATGATAACAATTGGCGGATAATGATTTCAGTTAATGAAGCAAAAGAAATAATTAAGGATAATGTTGAAGCATTGCCTTCTATAAAGATGTCGCTTAACAATGCGGCAGGTTATGTGTTGGCAGAAGATGTGTTTTCAATAATTGATTTTCCGCCGTTCAATCAAAGCAACGTTGATGGCTATGCAATTGCATTTAAAGATGCAGGTGAGCAATTAATTGTTGATGGAGAAGTTGCTGCAGGTGATAATAAAAATATTTTATTACAACCCAAACATACGATAAGAATTTTTACAGGCGCTGCGGTTCCTGCAAATGCAGATACAGTTGTAATGCAGGAAAAGGTTATTGTTAAAAATGGTTCATTGATTATTAAAGATGAGAAGTTGCAGCAAGGTTTAAATTTCCGTGCGAAAGCAAAAGATATTCAACAAGGAAAACTTGCTTTACATAAAGATGAATACTTAACTGCAGGAGCAATTGGGTTCTTATCTGCTCTTGGTTTAACTAAAGTAAACGTTTATAGAAAGCCTTCAATCAGCATTATTATAACAGGTAATGAATTGCAACAACCAGGCAAACCTTTGCAATATGGACAAGTGTATGAAGCAAACTCATTTATGTTAAAAGCCGCATTACAACAATTGCATTTTAATAATGTTGATGTGTTGTATGCTGATGATAATTTAGAAAAGCTAACATCAACATTAAGCGATGCATTGAACAATACTGATGTTGTTTTATTGTGTGGCGGAATTAGTGTTGGTGATTATGATTTTGTGTTGCAGGCGGCAACCGATTGCAGTGTTCAACAATTGTTTCATAAAGTAAAACAGCGGCCCGGTAAGCCTTTATATTTTGGTAAGAAAGAAAATAAGATAGTGTTTGGTTTGCCGGGCAATCCATCTTCTGTACTCACGTGTTTTTATGAATATGTTGCTGATACATTATCTATCATGACGAAAAGGAAACGTTTTATTGAAGTAAAACAAGCAGCATTAGATAGTGGTTATAAAAAAATTACAGGACTTACATTTTTTCTTAAAGGAATTTTGAAAGATGATAAAGTGATTGCCTTAGATGCACAGGAAAGTTATCGTTTAAGTTCATATGCAAAAGCAAATTGTTTGATACGATTAGAAGAAGAAAGAGCAGAATATAAACAAGGCGAGCTTGTTGAAGTGCATGTATTACCAAATTAATTTAAATGATTGTTACAATAAAATTCTTTGGGCAAATTGTAGATATAGTTGGAAGCAATTCCGTCCAACTTGATAACGTTTCAAATACAGATGAGCTTATTCAACAGTTGCATTTAAAATATCCTTTACTTTCAAATTCAAAATATAGAGTTGCAGTAAACAGGAACTTCATCCAGGCTAATACTACATTACAGCAAGACGTAGAAGTTGCTTTGCTGCCACCGTTTTCAGGAGGATAATGCATACCAATAAACAATATGAAAGATATGAACGCCAGGTTATATTAAAAGAATTTGGCGTCGCTGCGCAACAAAAATTGTTGCAGTCAAAAGTATTGGTTGTTGGTGCAGGTGGTTTGGGTTGCCCGGCTTTGCAGTATTTGGTTGCGGCCGGTATTGGAACAATTGGAATTGTTGATAACGATGTTGTTTCACTTAACAATTTACATCGTCAGGTTTTATATAACACACTTGATATTGACTACTTAAAAGCTGAAGTTGCTGTAAAGAAATTAAAGTTATTGAATGATGAAATAAATATCGTTGCATACAATATAAGATTGACTCATAAAAATGCTTTAGCAATTATTAACGATTATGATATTGTAGTTGATGGCACCGATAATTTTTCAACCCGTTATATGATTAATGATGCTTGTGTATTATTAAACAAGCCTTTGATCTATGGAGCGATTTCAAAATTTGAAGGGCAAGTTGCAGTGTTTAATGTAAACGTTACAACACAAAGCAGGAGTGCAAACTATAGAGATTTGTTTCCTAATCCACCAAAAGATTATGAAGTATTGAACTGTGCAGATGCTGGTGTGTTAGGTGTTTTGCCTGGAATTATTGGAACAATGATGGCAAATGAAACCATTAAACTGATTGCCGGAATTGGTAAGCCTTCAATCAATACATTGCTTACCTATAATTCACTTGACAATAATTCTTATCAATTTAATTTATCATTGAATGAAGAAGCGCAGGCTTTAATTCCAAAAGATGAAACCGCATTTTTAAATACGGATTATAATTGGCTTTGTTCATCTGAAATAAATGATGTTAATGAAATTGATGTAACGGCATTTAATAATATTATACAAGATGATAATAATACTGTTATTGATGTGCGTGAAAAAGGTGAACAACCTTTTGTTGATGAGTTTAAACACATACAAATTCCTTTAAGCGAATTGATGAATAATAAATCGTTGATAGAAAAGAATAATATTATTGTGTTTTGTCAGTCAGGTAAAAGAAGTTTACAGGCTGCCCAACTATTGCATAAATTATTTGATGATAAACAGGTGTATAGTTTAAAAGATGGCATTGTTAACTGGAAAAGTAAGTATATATTAAATGAAGAAGGGAAGTAAACATGACTGAAAAGAAATTGAAAAATGTTTTTGTTGAAGGTGCAATCACTGCATCGTTTATCGGTGAGCAAATACAAAAGCACAGCATCAAAACAAACATTGGTGCGCATGAAATTTTTCTTGGGCAAGTACGTGCGGATGTGATTGATGAAAAGATTGTGTCAGCGATTGAATACACAACATACCAAGCAATGGCGCTTGAAAAGATGCATGAAATAAGGGAAGCAATTTTCGAAAAGTATGAACTAACCTGCATGCATGTGTATCATAGTTTAGGTGAGGTGAAAGCCGGTGAAATAAGTTTGTTTGTGTTTACTTCATCCGTACACAGGCGGGCTGCAATTGATGCGTGCGGTGAAGTGGTAGAGCGGATAAAAAATGAGTTGCCGGTTTGGGGTAAAGAAGTTTTTGAAGATGAAAGTTATAAATGGAAAGTGAATAATTAATGGTCAACATCACACATAAGCAAAATAGTTTGCGCAAGGCAATTGCAACTGCAATTGTAAAAGTATCAAAACAACAAACGATTGATGCTATTCAAAACAAACAGGTGCCAAAAGGTGATGTGTTTGAGTTTTCAAGAGCTGCAGGGTTGCTGGCAATAAAAAAAACAAGTGATGTAATTCCTGATTGTCACCCGTTGCCTGTTGAGTTTGCTGCAATAACTTATGCTGTTGAAGGCTTGCAAATTTTAATCAATGTTGAAGTACATACAATTTATAAAACCGGTGTTGAAGTAGAAGCGATGCATGGTGCTTCCGTGGTTGCGCTTGTAATGTATGATATGCTTAAACCAATTGATAAAGCGATAGAAATATCAACCATAAAACTGGTAAGCAAAAGCGGTGGTAAAACCGATTTAAAATTTGATGTAACTAACCTGAAAGCCGCTGTGGTAGTATGTTCTGACACTGTTTCAAAAGGTGAGAAAGAAGATGCATCCGGCAAAAAAATTATTGAACGTTTACAACAACTGTATATTGAAACAAGTAAGTATATAATTATCAGTGATGATGTTGAAGCCATTCAATCAACTGTAAAAAAAATTGTTGAAGAACATTTTGATTTGGTGATTTTCACCGGTGGTACAGGTTTATCACAACGTGATAATACGCCGGATGCTATTAAGCCTTTAATCGAAAAAGATATTCCGGGCATAACTGAAACAGCTCGATATTACGGTCAGCAACGCATGCCTTATGCTATGCTTTCACGAAGTGTTGCCGGCTTTATTCAAAACACATTGGTGCTAACTCTTCCAGGTTCAGTTCGCGGCGTTGAAGAAACGATGGATGCTTTATTTCCGCAAGTACTGCATGTATTTCAGGTAAGACAAAATCAATAATCTCCTTATCATTATTAAGTCAATAGCATGTAGTTTCACATCATTTATAAATGAGTTTATGGCTACACAAAAGTCAGGAATTGCACATGATTCCATATTCACAAAACGTATAAATGTATTTGCAATCATTTCGTCACATATATCTTTTATTGATGACCGTGTATACATTTGTAGTAATTTATAAAGATGAAAAAAACAGTAATTAAAAAACATCCGCTGGCTATTAGGTGGTTTCACTGGATAAATTTTCCGGTGTTAACAATCATGATATGGAGCGGCTTGTTGATTTACTGGGCAAACGGTGTTTACAAAATTTCGGTTGGCAATACAACACTTATTAAATTCTTTCCGGATGGATTTTATAAAGCGCTTAAAATTCCATTCAATCTTGCAAAAGGCATGAGCTTTCATTTTGCGTTTGCCTGGCTGTTTATCATCAATGGAATTTTATATGTTGCTTATACTTTTTTTTCAGGTGAATGGCGTTATCTTCTTCCTAACAAAAAATCATTCAAAGAAGCCTGGCAGGTGTTGTTGCACGATTTACATATACGCAGGTATGTGCCGCCGCAAGAAAAATATAATGCCGCGCAACGCATAGCTTACTCAGCCATAATTGTTATGGGCATTGGAAGCGTGTTAAGTGGTTTCGCAATTTACAAACCTGTTCAGTTCTCATGGGCTTTGTTTTTATGTGGTGGATACGAGGCTGCCCGTGCTGAACATTTTATTCTTACCATTTGTTATGTTTTATTTTTTATAATACATATTGTGCAGGTGATTATAGCAGGCTGGAACAATTTCCAATCAATGATTTCAGGGCTTGAAGTAATTAAGAAGAAAGAGCAAATTACAGTTAATGAGCAAGCATAGTTATTTTGATAAGCGAACCAAAGAAGTAAACAGTTCATCTTTTACAAGAAGAAGCATTTTTTCTTTTTTGATTTTTGCTGTGCTGATAGTTGCAGGCATTGTTGCATGGAAATGGTTATTGCATCAACCAACAGAACAAGGAACGTTAAAGCCTTTGCGAAAAACGCTTGAAGTAAATGAAAAGCTTTTAAAAAAATCAGTATTTGATACAAGCCATCTTTCAAAAACCTATACTGAAAGAGATGCCGTTAAACATGTGCGTGTAAATGGTTTAATTGGTATGGAAAAAACAGTTGATACCAGTACTTGGCGATTGCAGGTTGTACGTAGTGCGGGTGATACTTTAAAGCTTTCTTTAGCTGATATTAAACAGCTGCCTAAAGAACAGGTAATATTTGATTTTAAATGTATTGAAGGCTGGAGCCAGGTTACACATTGGGCCGGCGTGCCGTTAAAAACTTTCCTGGATTATTATCACTTAAACGCACAGGAAAAAATGGGTTATATCGGATTGCAAACCATAGATAAACATTATTATGTTGGTATTGATATGCCCAGTGCTTTACAATCGCAAACCATACTTTGTTATGAAATGAATAATGCTCCAT
>CAZZXW010000118.1:0-8645 GCA_964658095.1 uncultured Parafilimonas sp.
AAGTACAACAGAATGTGCCTTTACCTAAAGGTTATTCTTTAACATGGAACGGTGAATTTGAAAACCAGGAAAGAGCAAGTGCAACGTTAGCGCATGTTGTACCGATATGTTTGCTTGCCATTTTTTTAATTTTATTTATCACGTTCGGCAATGTTAAAGATGCAGTGCTTACTATATTGAATGTGCCTTTTGCTTTGATCGGCGGCATACTTGCCATACATATAACAGGCATTAACTTCAGCATAAGCGCAGGCATTGGCTTTATTGCATTGTTTGGTGTTTGTATACAGAATGGTGTAATACTGATAAGCGTTTTCAGAAAAAATCTTGAAAATAAAATGACCTTGCATAAAGCTATTTCAGAAGGTGTACGTTCCCGCATAAGGCCTGTTGTAATGACGGCATTAATGGCTGCTATAGGTTTATTACCGGCGGCAGTAAGCACCGGCATTGGCAGTGAAACGCAAAAGCCTTTGGCGATAGTTGTTATTGGCGGATTGGTAACATCAACCATACTTACGTTATTATTATTGCCGGTTATTTATGCTAAAGTCTATAACCTTCTTCATAAAAGAGAAAACAGGAAGTTGTTAAGAAGAATGAATTTGATTAATTCAAGCAAGTAATTGCTTTGCTTAACGAGCAATAATAGAAAAGGCTTTAATGAAATTCATTAAAGCCTTTTCTTATGATAGAACTGAGTTATTAATTTAAAACACTGGTTTCTTTTTGATGCTGAATTTTTTCCTGCTCTTTTATTTTATCCCAGCCGCCAAGCACATTATATATGTTATGAATGCCTTGTTTTTTTATAAGTGATGTGGCTATTACGCTGCGGAAACCACCCTGGCAATGCACATAAATATTTTGATTTTCTTCAAAGTTTGCCATGCTTGCCGGATCAACAAGATTAGATAAAGGAATATTCACAGCATCTTTAACGTGCCCATCTGCAAATTCTGTTTCTCTTCTTACATCAACCACTAAAAGATTTTCATCAAAAGGAATGTCCATAGCAAGTTCATCTGCCTCTATATTAATTACAAGATCAATTGCTTCACCGGCATTTTTCCATGCATCAAATCCGCCTGCAACATAACCGGCAAATTTGCTGAAGCCAACTCTTGCAAGACGTGTTACAGTTTCTTTTTCTTTACCTTCTTCACATATCAGCAGTAACATTTTATCAAACGGTAAAAGGCTGCCTGCCCATTCAGCAAACCTTCCTTCCAAACCAATAAAAACAGAACCCGGTATAAAGCCTTCTGTAAATTGAGTTGCCGGTCTTGTATCAAGTAAAATTATGTTTTCATCATCTGCTAATTCTTTTACCTGATGAACTGATAAAGGCTTAAGTGCACTGTTCAATATAGCTTCAAGGCTTTCATATCCTTCTTTATTAATTTTTGCATTTACAGGAAAGTATTGTGGCGGTTCAGTTAATCCATCTGTAACTGCTTTAATAAACGCTTCTTTTGATTGTGCTTTTAATGCATAATTATTTTGCTTCTCCTGCCCTATTGTACTCGTGGTTTGAGAACCAATATTTTTTCCGCAATTGCTGCCGGGCCCGTGTGCAGGGTAAACAATTACATCTTCTGCAAGCGAAATAATTTTTTGCTGCAGGCTATCATACATAATACCTGCAAGCTGCTGTGTGGTTAATGTATCTTCCTTTTGAGAAAGATCAGGGCGGCCAACATCACCAACAAATAAAGTATCACCGGTAAAAACTGCATGATCTTTTTGAAGCTCATCTTTTAATAGATAACAGGAACTCTCCAATGTATGTCCCGGCGTATGCAGCACTTTGATAGTTACATCACCTAACTTAAATTCTTCATTGTCTTTTGCCACATAAACCGGAAATGCGGTTTGGGTTTGCGGGCCATAAATAATAGGTGCACCTGTTGCTTTTCCAAGATCAATATGGCCGCTTACAAAATCTGCATGAAAATGTGTTTCAAAAATATATTTGATAGTTGCATTTCTTTTTTTGGCCAGTGCTATGTATTCATCAATATCACGCAGCGGATCAATTATAGCAGCTTCGTTATTGCTTTCAATGTAATAGGCAGCCTCGCTAAGGCAATTAGTATATAATTGTTGAATGTACATTGTAATACTTTTTGCAAAGCTACAATTGCTGGTTGATTCGCAGCCAAAGTTTAACTGAATAACTGCTCTATAAAAACACTTATCTCTTTAAGGCGATCATAGTTAACAGAATAGTAAATAAATTTTCCTTCGCGTTTTGTAAGAACAACATTTGCTCTGCGCATTATAGCAAGATGTTGCGAAACCACAGATTGCTCAAGCCGCAGTTTTACATAAATTTCTGTTACGGTTATCTTGGGTTGTTCATCCAGCAAATGAAGCAGTTGCTGCCGCAGCTTGTGGTTTAATGCACGCAGTATCATTGCAGATTTTTTAAGTTGTAAAAAATCAACTTTTACTTCTTCATTATTTGCCTGGTTGTGAAATATGCCCGAATGGTTGTTATTACTCATAACTGCTTGCTATAGCTATTGAATTATTAAAGTATTTGGTGATAAAACAATAATTGTGCCTTTGCAAAAATTTTACTTTATATAAGCTGGCTTTAAGTAAAAAGGTTCGCTGTAAGCAAGGTTAGCAAAATTGTTTGCGCTGAATGCTTTATGTGATAATAACGCAAACTGATGCATGCTGTATTGAAGAGTTCCGTAAATAATATTTCCCGTTAGGGATAACTGCTTAAACTTAATGCTGCCGCTGCCGCCGGTAATTATTAAATGATCATTTCGTTCAGCTGCTAAAAATGCTTCATCTAAAATTATCGAAGCATAATCATTAATAAGTTCAAGATGGTTATTATATAGCGCAGTAAATACTTCCATACGACGGGCATCAATCATTGGGCTAATTAACACATTACTTGTCACATCAAATTCTTGCTGCAAAGCAAATGCAAGCACATCAAGCGTATTAATTAGAATAAGCGGCTTCTGCATTGCATAGCAAATGCCTTTTGCTGAAGATAAACCAACACGCAAACCGGTATAACTGCCCGGTCCATTTGCAACAGCAACAGCATTAATTTTTGAAATATCAACAGATGCCTGCCTGCAGATTTCTAATATAGCCGGTTGTAAGAAAGATGCATGGTCTTTTTGCACAACACTACTTTCATGAGCAATTACTTCCTCATTATTGCTTAAAGTAACCGTGCAGTGTTCAAAAGCACTATCTATGTTTAGTATTAAAGCCAATATTATTTGTTTACAACAGCTTTCTGTAAGGCATCTGCAATTGTATATCTTTTGTTTTGAAATGATAGTTTCTGCAGCAATGCATAAATATTCTTCAGGCCGATCTTTTCGCTCCATTTAAACGGGCCATAAGGATAGTTTGTACCCAGCTTCATGGCAATATCAATTTGTTCTTTAGTGCTTACGTTTTCCTGCAAGGCAAAATATGCTTCGTTAATTATCATTGCAATTATACGTGCTGCGACCATGCCGTAATCATCAGGCACATAAATAAATTTCCAGTTAAGTTTATTAAAGATATCAGAAGCTGCTTGTTTAGTGTTTTCATCACTTGCTGCAAGTTCAATTATTGAACGGTTTAAAAATCCGCTCCACGCATTTAACCGGATATAGTTTTTCTTACCAATCTCTTTGCATGTACAATTTAATGCATGTACAAACACAATCTTATCATCTATTAGTTCATTGTAAGCAATATCTTCATCATTAAAACAAAGATTAAAAATTGCATCTGCTTTAATGTGAAGCAAGTTGTTTTCGTCTGGAATCCATTCAACCGTTATTGCATCATTAAAGCCTTTCTCCAATAATTCTTTTTTTTGTTGCGCTGTTGCCAGAATAGCTATATGCATAAGTGAGAAGCAAAAATACATTGCAGAATTAAGGAAATAACGCAACTTGCCTGCACAATACACTTTATGAAGCAGGTAATAAAAACGGAAAAGGCGCCGGCGCCAATTGGCCCTTACAGCCAGGCAGTTAAAGCAGGTGAGTTGTTATTTATAAGCGGCCAGGTGGCAATTGACGCATCAACAAATGAAGTAATACAAACCGGTATTGCTGATGAAACGCATTGTGTAATGAAGAACCTTGAAGCCATTTTACTGGAAGCGCACCTTACATTTCAGCATGTAATTAAAACAACTATTTTTTTAAGTGACATGAATTTATTTGCTGATGTAAACAAAGTTTATGGTAGCTATTTTAACAGTGATTTTCCGGCAAGGGAAACAGTTGCTGTAAAAGGTTTACCAAAAAATGTAAATGTTGAAATAAGCATGATTGCATGCATTTCAATTTAAAAATATTGCGCCTGGAAAACGGTTGTAAATGCTTTGCTTTCTTCAGGCTTTAAAGTAATTAATCCCATTTTATTATTAAATGCATCCGGCGCCGCACTTAGATTTTCTATTGCTATGCTATTACGGTGTTGTGGTGTAAAAATTTGCATGTAAGGGTAGTTTTCGTCCGGAAAAATATCAAGCCTTAACCTGTGTTGTTCATCTTCTATCGTACATGCAGCTTGCTGTGCATCATTTAATAAAAAACAACTATCATAAGCAGTATCATTTATTTTTTTCAATGTTTTAAAATCATTGAACGGCAACATTGTTCCTGTTGGCAAAAGCCGATCATCAAATTCTAAAATTGTATCAGTATTTATTTGAAATAAAAGATGATTGAGTGGCTGATCAAATTTAAAATAAGGATGCCAGCCATCGCACAAAGGCATTTCTTTGTTTGCGTGGTTAGTTATAACTGTAGTAATTGAAAGCTTATTTTGTTGTTCAAGTTTATAAGTAACAGCGCAGGCATATTCAAATGGAAAACCTTCTTCTTTGTTTGAATAATAAGTTTCCAATGTTACAAAAGCGGCTTCATTACCTGCGCCTGAAGCTTTAATTAAAAATGTTGAATCATATAATAAGCCGTGGAGTGCTTCTTTATTCCAAAAAAATTTTCCTGTTTTAAAATGATGATGTTGCCATGCATATTCGCCGTTTTTAACCCTGCAAACAAACGGGCTAAGCTTGCAACTTTTAAAACCATTTGCAAAATTTTCTTTTGCATCACTGCATGATTGATATGCATCAATAATATTTTGGTGGCCGTCAATAACAAAGCTGTTCAGCATTGCACCAAAAGAATAAATAACAGCTTCTGTTTTACTGCGTTCATCTTTTAAAATAACTGCAGGAAAAATATCTTCATTTTGTATAACTGCTGAAAATTGCATGCTTATTAATTGGTTTATCAGATAAATAAAATCATGAAAGCAACATGTAAATATGTTCAATTCCATCTTCAAGATAAATATTACTTACCTGCGTAAACCCGAACGAGCTATAAAATTTTTTTAAATGAAATTGCGCACCAATCTTAATTGTGGTATCACCAAAAAATTTTCTGCATTGTTCTATTGAATGTTGCATCAATTCATAACCAAGCCTTTTACCTCTGTGTGCAGGTGAAGTTACAACCCTGCCAATAGATACTTCAGCGTAAATATAACCAGCCGGTGCAAGCCTTGTATAAGCTGCAAGCGCTTCATTGATATAACCTGTTAAATGCAGGCAACCCTGGTCTTTATTATCTGCATCCTGGAAAACACAGTTTTGTTCAACTACAAAAACTTCATTACGCAACCGCAAGATCTGGTATAATTCGGCTGGCAAAAGATCATTAAAAGGTTTACAGTTCCATTGTACATTCATCAATACAATGCTAAGTAATTTTTTTTGTTGGTGAACTGTTAAGATAAACATTGGTTACAATTGAAAATTTTTTTTTAAATAGCATTGCAGATGAAGTTGTTTATTTTAATGCGCTTATTTTTTGTATTGCTGATTTGCGTTGCTGCACGCACAGTGTTTTCGCAGGCAATAAATACCAGCCAGGTAAAAGATGCTGTTACTACTTTGGCTGATAATTTTCCGCTGGAAAAATTATATATTCAATATGATAAACCTTCTTATGCACCCGGAGAAACTGTTTGGTTTAAAGCATACTTGCTGGCAGATAATAATACAGATAACATAAGCAAAACTTTATACATTGATTTTATTGATGCAAACGGAAAGTTGCTAAAACATTGTGTGCAACCGGTGTATCAATCTTCTGCCAGCGGAGATTTTAACGTGCCGCTTGATTATAAAAATCAGATGGTATTTGTAAAAGCATATACGCGCTGGATGTTGAATTTTGATTCATCATTTTTATACAGGAAAGCCATTCATATTGTGCAAGGCAGGCCTTCATTAAAAGAAAATAAACTTGCTATAAAAACCAATGCTCAGTTTTTACCGGAAGGCGGAGATTTGATTGAAAACATTGAAAGCAAGGTTGCTTTTAAAGCAGTAAGCAGTGATGGCCGGCCGGTTGCAATACAGGGAATTGTTGTTAATAATAACGGTGCGCAAACAGCAACATTTAAAACAATACATGATGGGATGGGAAGTTTTCTATTACAACCCAAACCCGGAGAAACATACACCGCAAAGTGGAAGGATGCTGCCGGAGAAAGTTATCAAACTGCTTTACCTGCTGCAAAAATTTCAGGTGCAGTATTACAGGTAAAAACGCAAAGCAATACATGTGGTTTTGTTATTCAGCGTTCAGAAAATGCACCCGATGCGTTTAAAAAATTATACATAGCGGCTACCATGCAGCAGCATCTGGTATATCTTGCCGGCGTTAATCTTACTGATAATTATATGACCGGTGGTTCTATACCGGTAAGTGGTTTGCCTTCAGGTATTTTGCAGGTAACATTATTTGATTCTGAGTGGACAGCGATTGCTGAAAGAATAGCTTTTATAAACAATAACGAATATTATTTTGAACCTGAAGCCGGCTTTTCTGAATTGGGTTTAGAAAAACGAAAATTAAATACGCTTGTTATAAATGTACCTGACACTATCAATGCTAACCTTTCTGTTGCAGTAACTGATAAAGGCATTGGCATTGACAGCACTGATGATATTGTATCGCATTTGTTACTAACCGGTGATCTTAAAGGAATAGTGTATCATCCTGCTTATTATTTTACCAATAACAGCGATAGCCTTAAACAGCAGCTTGATCTTGTTATGCTTACGAATGGCTGGCGGCGTATAAACTGGCAGGATGTTGTGCATAATAAAATGCCGGTTATAAAATATACCAACGATACAAATTATTTGAAGCTTTCAGGTAAGGTTTTTGGTGCTACAGAATCTGATATTAAGCAAGGTGCCTTTGTATTGATGATGCTTGACAATAAAAAAGATTCGTCGCATAAAATACAACAGGCTTTGTTGGGTAATGACGGATCATTTGAGTTACCTGCTCTTGCGCTTTTTGATACAACAAAAGTGTATTATAAAATTGCCGGTAATGCAGATATATCAGATGCATCAGCAATAACATTTAATACAAGCATGCCATCTTTAAAAATTACTGGTGCTGATACTGCAACAAATATTTTATTCGGCGATACTGCTACAGAAAATTACAGGCGCAGGCTGGCAGAAGAACAGGAAAGATTTTTTAAACTTCAGCAAGGCACCACGCTGCAGGATGTTATTGTAAAAACAAAAGTAAAAAGCCCGCTGCAGGTGCTGGATGAAAAGTATACTTCAGCGCTTTTTAGCAGTGATGATGCTTATCAGTTTGATGTACTAAATGATCCCTTTGCAAAATCTGCAATAAGCATATTTACATACCTGCAGGGCAAGGTTGCAGGCTTAACTATCAGTGTACCAGGTTCAGGTGATCCTTCAGTTACATGGCGTGGTGGCACGCCTGATTTTTATCTGAATGAATCACCCGTTGATGTGAATACGCTTTCAAGTACAAACGTTAATGACATAGCTTATGTAAAAGTTTTCCGGCCTCCTTTTTTTGGTTCGGTTGGCGGTGGCTCAAATGGAGCGATTGCCATTTATACGCGTAAAGGCGGTGATGTATCGCAGCCAAAAAGCAAAGGGTTACCTTTTAAAGTGTTAATAGGATATACAATTCAGAAAGAATTTTACTCACCGGATTATGGGACCTTTGATAACAAGAATTATAATGATGAAGATATTAGAACAACACTGTATTGGAACCCAATGATACTTACTAACCAAGAGAACCATACCATACGCCTTCATTTTTATAATAACGATATAACAAAAGGTTTCCGGTTAATAATGGAAGGCATAAGTACAGATGGCAGATTTACACACATTGAAAAAATTATAGAATAAGAAAAGCCCTGCAGTTGCAAGGCTTTAAGAATTATTTCAATAAACGTTAGAATATATCATAACCAAGGCTTACATAATAAAGGCCACCAATGTATGGATTACCAAATGCATTGCGGTAATAATGATTGATGATATTTGTGCCACCCAGCTTAATTAATATTTTTTGTTTTGGCATTTGATAACTTACCTGTGCATCAAGCGTACCAAATGATGGTATAGTGCCTGAACCAAATGTACTCTCCCAATTTGTTTTATCCTGCCATTTATAAATAACATTAAAGCCAAAATTTTTGATTAGATTAGGATTAGATAAACCCAGGTTAAACCTTGTTTTCGGCGTGTTGAAGAAAGTTACAAAATTTGCAGGCACATGCCCCAGTTCATC
>CAZZXW010000119.1:0-8582 GCA_964658095.1 uncultured Parafilimonas sp.
CTTGGTTATAAAAATCCATTAGGGAAAATAATTATAAATAATGGTGGTGAACATTTAACTATAATTGGCGTGGTAGATAATTTTTGTTTTGAAAGCATTAAGCAACAGGTGAATCCTTTGTGCATGGTGTTGGGCAACAGCAACAGTATTACTTCAGTAAAAGTAAATGCGGCTAATATGAAAACAGCATTAGCTTCTATTCAAAAAGTATGGAAAAATTTTATGCCTAATCAAACCATGCGTTATGATTTTCTTGACCAGCGCTATGCTGCCATGTATGCTGATGTTGAGCGCATGCAATACATATTTACCGGCTTTGCCATACTTGCTATCATCATTGCCTGTCTTGGTTTATTTGCATTGGCAGCATTTATGGCGGAGCAACGCAGCAAAGAAGTAAGCATTCGAAAAGTGCTTGGCGCTTCTATAACCAATTTATTTACGCTGCTTACAGGCAATTTTATAAAACTTGTATGTATATCATTACTTATAGCAATTCCATCAGGATGGTTATTAATGAATAAATGGCTGCAGGATTATGCATACCGGATAAAAATTACATGGGATGTATTTGCATTTTCAGGTATTGTTGTGTTGAGTATTGCATTATTAACTATCTGCTGGCAGGCAATCAAAGCAGCGATTGCAAATCCTGTGAGAAGCTTAAGAACCGAGTAAGTAAAACTAAATTCCTAACACTTCTTTCAGCTTACTATAACCGGCTTTACTTACAGGAATTTTTGCACCGGTTGATAACAATAGTATATGACTATCTTTTTCATACACATCAATGCGTGTAATTAATTGTGTGTTCACAATGTAAGAACGATGGACACGTACAAACTGAAATTGCTGTAAAGAATCTTCAAAATAACCCATTGTTTTTTTCTTTAAGAAAGAACCTTCTGGCATAAAGATTTTTACATAATCATCTGCTGCCTCCAGGTATTGGATTTGTGCAACCGGAATTATTTTTATCTTACTTCCATCTTTTACAACAATACGGTTTTGCTGCACCGGTGATTGCGCTGCACTTTCTAAGACAGCTTCCGGTTTAATTATTAATTGCTTGTGGTGCAAATATTTTTGAACTGCTTTATCAAACCGTTCTTTACTGAATGGCTTTAGTAAATAATCAATTGCATTACTCTCAAATGCTTTAATGGCATATTCATCAAACGCTGTTGTAAAAATTACTGCAGGTGGCTCATCAATCAACTCAAGCATTTCAAAGCCTGTAATTTTTGGCATTTGTATATCCAGAAAAATTACATCAGGCGTAAACTGCTGAACAGCTTTAAGGCCTTCAAAGCCATCACTGCATTCAGCAAGAATTTTAATATCAGTATAAGGCTGCAGGTATTCTTTTAAAATGCTTCTTGCCAGCGGTTCATCATCAATAATAATTACATTCATTTGTTTTGCTATGTTCAGTTATCAAAATATTTAATGCAACCAATTATATTAATTTATGCAGGTTGAGGAATAATAATTGTTGTTATAAAATGATCGCTTGTTTTTTCTGTTTTTAAAAGATCGCTTCTTGCAAAAAGCAAGAACAATCTTCTTTGTATTGATGCCAGCCCGAAACCTGTTCCTTTTAAAGGTTGTGCAGTTTCTGCATCAAAAGGATTTTCAACAATCAATTCAAGATTTGTATTCATTCTTTTTGCATTGATTTTTATAAGCACATCGCCGGTTGTATCGTACAATCCAAACTTGATTGCATTTTCAACTACAGGTTGCAATAACATGGCAGGCAGCATTGCATTAAGTGCATCATCATCATAAAAAATATTTGTTTGTAACCTGTGGCCAAAGCGAACTTTTTCTATTTCAAGATACAATTGCAGGTATTGCATTTCTTCCTGCAAAGTGTTTAATTGTTTTTCGTCTTTTTTTAAAGTGCCGCGCAAAAATTCACTTAACTGGTTAATCATGTGCCTTGCTTTTTCAGGCTGCGTTCCTGTTAATGCGCTTATCGAATTTAAACTGTTGAACAAAAAATGCGGTTGTAACTGTTGTCTTAATTTATACAGCTCTGCATCTTTCAAAAATCTTTCAGTGTCTGCTTTGCGTTCATCTGTTTCACGTTGTTCTTTTTGCGTGTACCATATCAAACTTATCATGGCCATGCAGCTTGTTATTAAAAACGCTATGCAAAATCTAATTAGTAAAGATTGCTGAAACATTTGCGCATAAGCTGCTTCATCTTTTAAAATAGTAAGCAGCAACACTTTGGATGTGAATAACCAGGCAATACTTAAGGATGCGCTTACAATTAATATATACCAGAACCTTTCTTTTTTTGGCAGGTAATATTTCATGTTCATGCCTATAAGTAAGCAGCTTGCGGCAAGTAATACATTGCTGATAATACTATCTGTAAGTGCAATTGGAAACAGTAACCCATACTTGTGTAACACAACTGCATGCAGTTCTGCCCAGCTAAACCACCATGCCCCAAAAGCAATTCTGAATTTTATATTTGACAAAAATGATTGCATATTAATTAAGATACGCTGCCTGTTCTAAACTTAACTGTTGCAAATAATTTGCTTTGCGTTTTATGTAACCAAGATATACATCAGCATCAGGCTCCTCTTTTATCTGCGAATAAATTTCAAGTCCATCACTTAAGCTGTTCATTTCTGTAATTTCAGTAACGTCTAAAAATTTCCATCGTACCGGCTTATCATTTGCATTCATAAAGTTATCCTGTTCACGATGGCCAATAAGCCTTGCTTTTTGAAATGCCTGGAAAGTATCATTGGCTTCAACCAGTCGTAATTGTTCGTCAAACTGTGGCGTATGATTTCCATCACCACAAATAATGCGGTATATAATTTTAGCAACATACCATTTCATAACATTAGTTTTATTTTTAAAAATTGAAGTTGTTAGTTTCTTATTTCAATACCTCCAAACACTGCTGTGCCCTCAATAAAAAGTTGTTTGGATGGATCTGCGTTCAGGCCTGGTATCCTGCGCTTATCTTCTACATTTCCAAAAAATACAGCATGATTCTCAAATCTTACATCCCAGTTAGATGGAACGATAAGCTTGATGCCGCCAAAAACAGTAGTGGCATCAATTAAAGCCCTGCCTTGTATATCAGCCTGCGAAAGATCAATCTCGGCACCGCCCATAAAACAGGTTATATCACCACCTTTAAAATTTTTGGTGATGATCACCTTTTTAGCACCGCTGAAAACAGAAGTGCTGTCAATAAATTCACCGCTTTCCATATCGGCTTCATTGTTATAAACATCATTCTTATTAAAACTTTTCCAGCGGTCAGTATTCCAGTCTTTAGATTTTGAGTGCCTGCGGCGAATAATAAAAAATAAGCCGATCAATATAAGTGCAACAGGTGTTGTATAATTTTTTAAATTGAGTGAGGGAACCTGCTGATCAAGCAACGAATAAATACCCCAGGCCATTAAAATAATCCAGGCAATGCTTCTGAAGTTATGTTGAAGCCCTATCAAAAATCCTATCCCGATAACAAGTACGGGCCATGTAAAAAGCCAGGCTGGCAAAAACACAATACCCATCTTATTTACGAATAATAAAATGCCACCCGCAATAAGCAACAAACCAATCAAAGCCCTGTTACCTGAATGTCTTTTTTTTAAATTTTCCTGTTCCATATAATTAATTTGATGGAACAAAACTATATATGCAGATAATAATTTAAAAGCCCGTGTAGGTTGTGTTTATTTAAATGTCGGTAAGCATCAGTAGTGTATCGGTAAATGAAGTTGTAAGGATTTATAAAGCAACTTTGTTATTAAACACTTACATTAAAATCTCTTAATGCATCATTCAGGCTTGTTTTTAAATCTGTGCTGGGCTTGCGTTTGCCAATGATCAGTGCACAGCTTACCCCAAAGTTTCCGGCAGGGAAATCTTTATTGTAGGTCCCGGGAATAACAACGCTTCCAGCAGGCACACGGCCTTTATATTCAACAGGTGAGGACTTGCTTACATCAATAATTTTTGTTGATTGTGTAAGTACTACATTGGCACCCAGCACGGCTTCTTTTTCAACAATCACGCCTTCTACCACAATACTTCTACTGCCAATAAAACAACCATCTTCAATAATAACAGGGCTTGCCTGCAAAGGCTCTAACACGCCGCCAATACCTACGCCGCCGCTAAGATGCACATGCTTACCAATCTGTGCACAACTGCCCACCGTTGCCCATGTATCAACCATTGTACCTTCATCAACATAAGCACCGATATTTATAAAGCTGGGCATTTGCACAACGCTCTTTGCAATGTATGCGCCATAGCGTGCAATAGCGCCGGGTATGGTTCTCACACCAAGCTTACTAAAATTTTTTTTAAGCTTTATTTTGTCGTGGTACTCAAATGGCGGAAGGCTCCATGTTTGCATAGGTTGTAAACCAAAATATAAAAGTATGGCCTGCTTCACCCACTCGTTCACTTTCCATCCATCTTCAGTTGGTTCTGCAGTGCGAAACCTGCCTTTTTCAATTTGCTCAATAACAATATTTACTGCATCCGTATATTTTGCTTCTTTTAAAAGTTCACGGTTATTCCATGCTTCAATAATATATGATTGAATTTCCATTAAACTCTTTTGTGATGATTTAAACTACTTTATTATTATAAGCAATTGTACGGCAGTTTATGTAACCGGACAAAATTTTGATTTTGAGATGTGTAGTTTTGCCGACAATTATTAATAAACATCTTACTATAATGTTTCGCTTTTTATCAGTCATCTCAAGAAAAATAAAATCACGAAAAAGCGAAGTAAGAATTTTAAAACAATTTTTTAATTGGAAAAAGCAACTTGAAAATGAAAATTTGCGGCCACGTACACCTGCTTTAAAAATTTTAATTATAAGGCTGGATGATATTGGAGATTATATTTTGTTCAGGAATTTTTTAGCCAGCTATAAAATTGCAAAACGATGGAAGCATTACACTGTTACTTTACTCGGAAATATTGTATGGAAAGATTTGTTTGAAATGTATGATGCAAATACAGTTGATTCAATAATTTGGGTTGATAAGAAACAGTATTTTAATGATGCATCTTATAGAAGTGAAATATGGATGAACCTGCATGCTGAAAATTTTGAAACTATAATTTGTCCTTCACGAACAAGGCAATTGCTGTTAGATGATATCTGTGCACTTGCAACGAAAGCGCCTTGTAAAATTGCCGCAATCAATACAACTTATCATTCATCATGGAATAAAACATCTGATGCGGTTTATACAGAATTATTTTGTAATGATGAAGCCTTGGCGCATGAATTTTACTTTAATAAAGCGTTTACTCAATGGTGTTGTTCATTAGATTTGTCAGCCATCAATTTAAGTATGCCGCATTCACCTAAAAAAGCGGGTAACTATATAATTTGTTTCATCGGTGCATCAACAAAAAGCAAAAAATGGCCTGAACAAAACTGGGTTGAATTGATAAAGTTGTTACAACAACATTATCAATTTAAAATACTAATTGCAGGCGGAAAGGATGACGAAAGCGCTGCATCAGGCATAGCATTAAATACTAACACAGAATCAATTGCAGGTAAAACATCGCTTGCAGAAATTACAGATTTAATTGCCAATGCAATTGTTATTATAAGTAACGATACGATGGCAACACATATCGCTGCGGCGTGGAACACACCAACAGTTTTGTTGGCGAACGGTAATAATTTTTATCGCTTTACTAATTATGCGGGCATAAACATGGAGCACGTACAACCTTTATATCCAGAATATTTTAGTGACGTATTAAAACGCAAAGGCAATCATGCTCTTAAAAAATATATCGCTGTTACAGCAGATATTGCGTCAATTAAACCTGTTACTGTTTTAACTGCAATTAATAAGTTTTTAAATAAGTAAGCTTATGCATTAAATTTTGTATTGATGGATGAAACAAAAAAACCACTTGTATCTGTAGCGCTGGCAACTTACAACGGCGAAAAGTTTATAGAACAGCAACTGGATTCTATATTTCAGCAAACCTATACCAACATTGAACTTATTGTGGTAGATGATGCAAGTTCAGATAGTACTTTAAACATATTGCATGCATATCGTTTAAAACATTCAAACATGAAAGTGTTTTCAAACGAAACAAATCTTGGCTTTATAAAAAATTTTGAAAAAGCCTGCAGCCTTGCAAATGGTGATCTTATTTCTCCTTGTGATCAGGATGATGTTTGGCATACTGATAAAATAAAATTAATGGTTGAGGCAATAGAAGATTATCCGTTGATCTATTGTGATTCTTATATATGCAATGAAGATTTACAGCAAACCAGAAAAAAAATTTCTGACATAGTTAATTGTAAAACCTGGAATAATTGTTTGCAATACGCAGTTTTTGCACGCATTTACGGGCATACATTGTTGTTTACACGCAAGCTGCTTCAAAACATAATTCCTTTTACAGAAGTAATACCACATGATTGGTGGATAGCTTATAATGCATTACTAAACGGCAGTATAAAATTTTTGAATGAACCATTGGTTTATTACAGGCAGCATAAAGAAAATGCTTTTGGTATTGTTGGACAAAAAGCCAGGAAGACAGCCTTATCTAAACACGAAAAAAAATTATTAGAAGAAGATAAATCAAGAGAAAGGATAAAACTATTTTATAAACTTTGTCCGGATAGATTAACAGAAGAGAAAAATGTATTAAAGCAACTGATGGATAGTTACGAAGATTTTTCTATATCAAATAATTTAAAACGGATGCAGCTTTTTTTTAAGTATAAACACTTATTGCTTGCTCCAAAAAAGTATACTGAATTGCGCAGGGATTTATTTTGCCTGAAGATGTTTGTAAAAATTAAGTAAGCTTAAGAACAGCCTGTTGTTGTATTGCATTAAAGATGTCATGTACTTTAATGCTTTTAATGCAAGTACATTTCTGTGTCATATTCCTGCAATCATTGCAATCTTTGTTCAGTGAAAACACCTGCGCTTTTTTGCCAAGCGGTTTCCACCTGCCTGGATGCAATGGTTTTATAGATGGATAAATTCCGTAAGCATCAATACCTGCTGCGGCTGCAATATGCAACGGCCCTGTGCTGCAGGCAACCAGGCCATCACATGCAGCAATAAAACTTATAAACTGATGCAATGCCATTGTACCTGTTACATCTGTTATATTATCAGCAACTTTATTTAAAAGTGGCGCTAATTCTTTTTTTTCTGATTCTGTTCCGGAAATAAAAATCTTATAACGTGTTTTATCAAGCAAATAAATTAACGCTTCAAAATTATCAAGTCCCCATTCTCTTGCACTGCCTTTTGATTTCGGATGAAGGATAATATTATATTTATCAGAGTCAATTAGCTGCGCATGTTTTTCTTTCAATGGTTGAAAATTATCAAAGCCATATGCATCAATAATTTCATCAAAAGAAAAATTTTTTTTTATTCCAAATGCCGCAAGCAGCTTTAAATTTAGTTGCGCTTCATGCAGATTTGAATTTTTTCTGCTTAAAGCAACAAGCTTGTTGCAGGTCGTCCAATGGAAAAACCGGTTCGTAGTTCCAACACGTAATTTAATATTAAGTTGTTTCGCTCTTTTTGCAACGGCACGTTCTGGCTTCACATGAATAATTGCTTCGGGTCTGCGATCATTTATAAGCACACTATTGTTTAAAAAATCATTCACTTCAATAAAGCCATCTATATAACTGCACGCCTGCACAACAGCCCTTGTATATTCCTTACCTAAAAAATAAACTTTAATATCTTTAAAATAATCTTTTAAAATTTTAGCCATTGGTAAAGTAAGCACCATGTCGCCAATGCTATCCGGCCTGCTGACGATAATATTTGATGGAACGTTTTTCAGTGCTTTTATAATTAATGTTTGCAAACATAAGCCGTATAAAAATGAAGAATAACTTTACGTCGCATGCAAAGATTTTTAATTATACAAACTGCATTTATTGGTGATGTTGTGTTGGCAACTGTTATAATTGAAAAATTGCACGCTGATTTTCCCGATGCTCCAATTGATTTTTTATTAAGAAAAGGCAATGAAGATTTGCTGCAAAATCATCCATATTTAAATGAAGTTTTAATTTGGAATAAAAAGCAAAACAAAACGAAGAACCTTTTTGCGCTGATAAAAAATATACGCAATAAAAAATATGATAAGGTTATAAATGTGCAGCGTTTTTTTTCAACAGGATTGATAATTGCTTTATCAAGTGCAAAAGAAAAAATTGGCTTTGATAAAAATCCTTTGAGTTTTTTGTTTGATGTTAAAGTGCAACATATTCTTGGTACAAAAGAAAATCCTTTACATGAAGTTCAGCGTAATCTTTCTTTGGTTGAACATTTTACAAGTAATAAACCTGCAACGGTTAAATTATATCCATCCAAAGAAGATTTTGAAAAAACAAACGCAGTAATTAGAAATGAATGGTTAACAGTGAACAGCAAAGCCGTATCGGAAACCGAAAACCGAAAACCGGAAACTTACATCTGCATTGCGCCATCTTCAGTATGGTTTACCAAACAATATCCCAAAGAAAAGTGGATTGAATTTATTAATA
>CAZZXW010000120.1:0-8548 GCA_964658095.1 uncultured Parafilimonas sp.
TGTAAAGCATAAAAACTATAAGCCGCAATAATTAGTAAGACTATTTTTTTCATGCGAAGCAATTTTTTTTAAAGATAATGAACCACATGTAATACCCGGATGTAATAAACTGGCATAATTTTTAAATCACTTTTATAAAAAAATTTTATGCGTGATTGGTTAAGAACCTTAATTGCAGGCTATGCCGGTTATAAATGGGGCGGCGGTTGCCTTGGAACTATTGTAATTTTTTTACTGGTTTACTGGGCATTAGGACATTGCTAAAAATGTCTTACATGTTAATGTAACAATATTGTTATTGTATCAACGGCAGCTTTCCTTTCCATCCGCTCAAACGATAAATATAAAAATCATGAGCTGGTTTACCGCTTCTTAAAATATTGATCGCTTTAATAAAATCAATTTTATTGTAATAATCTTTATAAGCGAGTTTCGGATTATAATATTCATCTGAAGAAATGATACAATAAGCATTGTTTAGATCAACCTTATTTTTCCTGATATTATTCATCCACATATATTCATGTATATCCATCATGTTGCCAAGCCCGATCATTTGAATATGCGAAGGCCTGCAGAAATAATATTCAATATGTGAACCCCACCATTTATAACAAACCACCGGCGTACTATCAGAAACAATTTTATTTTGTACATCACTGTTATATAAACTGTCAAATTTTTCACCGCCTGCTTTCCAGCCATAAAAATCAGCAGAAAGATCGTTCGTTCCTACTCTTGGTATTTTTGTTGAACCAAAAGTGCCGGGGTAAAATAAAATTAGCAGACAGCATATAACCAGGTAAAAAATGTAGTTTACTAAAGTGATTGATATAAGCTTTGGTAAAACAACTGGCTTGCGCAATTTATCAAGGCGTATGGCTGCAACCGGAATTAATGTTACATAAGCCGGGCCGCCCCAGTGCGGTAAAATATTCTCTCTAAATAGTGGAATGTATAATAAGATAAGTGCAAAAGGCACCCCGATAAGATTATAAATTTTTAATGCAGAAATACTATTAAGTGCATATTTTTTCCAGCCAATTAAAGCAAGTATTATTATTAAAATATTGAAAGGATTATTTACACCAACCTGTTGAATGATCTGCGAAAAATAGCTGCGCCAGTTTATTGATGAACCATATAGATTAATTCGGCTGCTGTTAAAACTATACGTTGCAAAATGATATTTTATGTTCCAGAAAAGTATTGGAAGGCAAATAAGAAAAGTTAGTATGGCTGATATATACAAACCGGGTTTTGCAAGCCAACTGCGTTTATAAACTAAGATATATAAACCCAAACCAATCCATAAAAAAACACCATGCACTTTACTCATAATGCAAAGCCCGATACTTATGCCAAGCAATACCCAGTTTAAAAGTTTTGAGTCCTCAAGGGTAAGCTTTGCGATCATCCATAAGCTCAACGTCCAGAAAACCATTTGTGGTGTATCCGGCATTACTAAAAACCCTGCAGTAATGCCTGAGTAAAAAGATGCATTATATAAACATACCGCAAACCAGCCAGCTCTTTCAGAACTTAATAATGAAACGCATTTGAACATGAACCAACTTGCTATTGCGCAACTAATAACACTGCCTAATCTTAAAAATCCTGGTGACTGTGGCAATAAAAAATTAAGTGTAAAAATTCTTATCCAGATGGCGATCATTGGCGGATGATCAAAGTAATTTGGCTTAATGTGCAAACTATATAACCAGTAATAAGATTCATCGTTGGCAAGCTCAATCGTGAAGGCGAAAATCAACCTTAAAACAGAGAAAAAAATTATCAGCCACAAAACGCATTTCTTATAATTGCTACTAATGTTTAATCTCATTACAAAGTATAAGAATTATCTAAGCAGTAAGTAAATATGATTTGAAATCAATCTAAATTTTGGCTTAGACGCCATATCGATCTTTAAAAATATTTTTATGATGCAACAAATGACCGTAAATAATATAAGCCAGCGCATTTACTGATATTGGATTATTTGAAGCAACTCCGCTACGCTTTATTTGCTCATCATTCAGCGATAATAAAAATATATCTGTTGCCGCACGAACTGAATTGAACTCTTGTTTTAAAGAAGATAAAGCCCTTGTGTTTGCAAAGCCATTTTGTACATAAATATTTTCATCAAATGCAGCAAGCGGAGTTGAATCATTACGGCTTATACGCAAAGCACGATAAGCAAAAATGCGTTCAGCATCTATTATATGTTGAAGTACTTGCTTTAAAGTCCATTTATTTTCAGCGTAAGCATAATCTGCCTTATCATCAGGAAGATTATTAAAAAATTCCTGCAAGTCGTATGCATAATTACCTACAATTTCTTTCACAGAATCACCTTGCACCAAGGCAATATATTTATGATAAAACGATGCGCTTTCGTCAGCTTGTGGTTTGGCCATCAGTTATGTTTTTCTATATTGTTTTGTAAAGTGCTTTTGTTCTTATTTGATTTATCTTTTAGATCTGGTTTTAAAGTAGCTGCAAACTCAACTGCACTATCAGCATTTATAAAACCATCACCTGAACTTAAATTACACATTGTTGTTTGTTCATTGCTGTTATACTCGCCTGGCAGGTTTACAGTTTCAGCATAATGCTTAACTGATTTTTTAATAACATACTTAACCTGTTCTGCACTTAGTTGCGGATAGTAAGAACGTATTAACGCAGCTATACCGGTAACAACCGGCGAAGCCATACTTGTTCCATCATGATAACCATAACTGCCCGGCACCGTTGAATAAATTTTTACGCCAGGCGCAAATACATCAACCGTTTTTCCATAGTTGCTGAAATAAGCAATAAATTTTCCATCATTAACTTTTGGATCGCCATATGCACCAACTGTTATAAAATTTTTTGGTTCAGGTTTAATGTATAAAAAATTCGGGTTTGGAAAGTTATCAACCGTATCAATATCATGTGATTCATTGCCGGCTGCATGTACCAGCAACACATCATGATCATCCGCATATTTTACAGCTTCATCCACCCATTTTTTTTGCGGTGAAAAGCCTTTACCAAAACTCATATTCACCACTTTTGCGCCATTATCAACAGCGTAACGTATTGCCAAAGCAATGTCTTTATCATATTCATCACCATCAGGCACAGCGCGTATCATCATGATCTGTACGTTATCAGCAATTCCGTTAACACCAATGTTATTTGTTCTGTCTGCAGCAATTATTCCGCTTACATGTGTGCCATGGTCCGCATCACCGCCCATTATATCGTTGTTGCCATAATACCTGTCATTAAAATCATTATAATTATCTTTTACAACCAGTGCATGATAATCAGGTGGCGCTGTTGTTTTATTATCCAGCGTGCTTCTTTTCTGGCCAAGATATTCGTTAAGGTCTGAAAGTATTGCTGCGTTTGTAGTTGATGAATCAACCTGTTCTAACTTTAAAATATTTAAGAAGCTTGTTTTTGCCTGCTGACCTTTTGTGCTTAATGTTTGTGTGTGTTCAAGATCATTTAATGAATACACTTTTTTATTAAGCTCCAGTTGCAAAATGCTGTCTTGCTTGGTTAAAGATTTATCAAGTGCATCAAGCATCATTACTTCCATTTGTTCATCGCTGCTAATGGTCATATCAACAGCAGCTTTCTTCCATTCTTTGTACAACCATTTATCATCTGCATTCAAGCTGTCTTCATTAATATTTTTGTTTTCGAATTTATCCTTGTAAGCATAATAAACTCTTGATCGTTCATCAGATGCTTTATTAATGTCTTCACCATTTTTATTACCTAAAAAATTCCATCCATGTATATCATCCACATAACCGTTATGATCATCATCAATGCCGTTACCGGGAATTTCTTTTTTGTTCGTCCATAAAATTCTTTTCAGGTCTTCATGCATTGTATCAATACCGCCATCAATCACCGCAACAATTACAGGTGTTGATTTTTTTCCTTTTAAAAATTGATATGCTTTATTAAGGCTGATGCCATCTATTGAATTTGTAGCAGAATCCTGCAGGTACCATTGTTTTTCTGATTGGGCATATGTTGAAAAAATTATAAAAATAAAAACAACCGCAAGTGAAACTTTTAATGAACACATAATTTTTAAATCTGATTTTTTATTTAAATTCAAATATCGAGCTAAACAAGATTAATTAAAAAAATGCAAAACAATTTATGAAAGTATTAGTAAGATAATCTTATAAGCAATAGGCATAAACACACCCTTACACTTTAAACTCATCTATCTTTACCGCAAAATTTTATATGCTTAAGATTGGTGTTTTTGGTGTTGGCCATCTTGGAAAATTTCATTTAAATAACTGGAAAGAAATTAAAGATGTTGAGCTGGTTGGCTTTTATGATCCGGATGTTGAAACATCAAAAAAAGTGGCTGCCGATTATAAACTAAAACGCTTTGATACAGTAGAAGCATTACTGAACAAAATTGATGTTGCAGATATTATTGCACCTACTACTTATCACTTTGAATTATGCGAAGCTGCCATTAAAAAAGGCAGGCATGTGTTTGTTGAAAAGCCAATGGCGGATACGTTAGAGCAGGGAAAGCAATTGGTGCAAATGGTTAAAGAAGCCGGCATAAAATTTCAGGTTGGCCATGTGGAAAGATTTAATCCTGCGTTTCTTGCATTGAAAAATATGACGTTAAACCCAATGTTTATTGAAGTGCATCGTTTGGCTGAATTTAATCCGCGTGGCACAGAAGTAAGTGTGATACTTGACCTGATGATTCATGACATAGATATTATTTTAAAGCTTGTAAAAAGTGATGTAAAAAATATCTCGGCAAGTGGTGTTGCGGTAATGACAGATACGCCTGATATTGCTAATGTACGCATTGAATTTAATAATGGTTGCGTAGCTAATTTAACCAGCAGCCGCATTAGTATGAAGAAGATGCGCAAAATGCGTTTGTTTCAGAAAGATGCTTACATCGGCATTGATTTTCTTGAAAAGAAAACTGAGATTATAAAACTGCAATCGCCTGGTGATGAAGATGCATTTACATTTGATATTGAAACGCCTTCAGGTAACAAAACACTTGCTATAATAAACCCACCGGCGCAACCTGTAAATGCAATTAAAGAAGAACTTACCGCATTTATTGAAGCCATCAATTTAAACGCAACTACTGTGGTAACTGAAAACGATGGTTTATATGCTATGGAAGTTGCGCACCGCATTTTGGAAAAAATAAGTAATACTCCTATCTTGGCTTGATTGTTTTTTAATGCCACAAACAAAATTTTTTAAAACCGGCTGGTATATAATTTCTGATCTAACTGCCTGCATTGTTACGTGGATAATCACCACGCATCAACGCAAAATTTTATTAAATGAAGAGCCTTTAACCTACTCAGGTTTATTTACTGCGGATAGCTTTTTTTATGAGTCAATAACGCTTACAATAATTTTTTGGCTTATGCTGTTTGCAGTTGCCGGCACCTACAATACACCGGTATATAAAAAGTTTAAGCTGGAGGAATTTACAGCTACATGCACACAATGTTTTATTGGATCATTGTTATTATTGTTCATACTTTTTTTAAATGATAAAGAGCAGCATTACTCTTACTTCTACACTATATTTTTTACTTTATTTTTTTTACAGGTAACCTGTGTTTCGGTTGGCAGGTTACTGTTGATAAATAATGCAAGAAAGTTTTTAAAAAGAAATGATATACTATTCAACACAATAATTATCGGCAATAATGCAAAGGCTGTTGCTGCCTGTAATGAAATAAAAGCTAACCGCAACCAGGGTTATAATTTAGTTGGGTTTATTGCTGTAAACAATACTGTTAACGGTATTGCAGAGCAACTGCCTTGTCTTGGCATGGCAGATGAAGTTGAAACAGTTATTCGTGAAAAAAATATTCACCAGGTTGTAGTAGCGCTTGAAAACATGCATCAACCTGTAACAGAAAACTTGATAAGCACTTTAAGCGAGTATGATGTTGAAATAAAATTAGTGCCCGATACTTTAGAGATTCTTTCAGGCTCTGTAAAAATAAATGATGTGCCCGGAACCATTTTGATTGATATTAATACTGCGTTAATGCCTGCCTGGCAAAATAATATAAAACGCCTGCTTGATGTTTCTGTTTCTATTTTAAGCATGATTGTGCTATCACCTCTACTTGCTTACATTGCTTTACGCACAAAGTTTTCTTCAGCAGGCCGTGTTATTTTTTCTCAGGAAAGAATTGGTTATAAAGGCAAACGTTTTTGTATTTATAAATTCCGTTCTATGTATGAAGATGCTGAAAAAAATGGTCCGGCTTTATCATCTGAAAATGATTTGCGTATCACAGGCTGGGGCAAAACAATGCGTAAATGGCGGCTGGATGAATTACCTCAATTATGGAATATTTTAAAGGGTGAAATGAGCTTTGTTGGCCCGCGGCCGGAGCGTAAATTTTATATTGATATTATTAATAAGCAAACGCCTTACTTCAGGTATTTATTAAAAGTAAAACCGGGTTTAACATCTTGGGGAATGGTGCAGTTTGGTTATGCATCAACTGTTGATGAGATGATCAAACGCATGAAATATGATCTTGTATATATTGAAAATATTTCTTTGTTGCTTGATTTAAAAATTATGCTTTATACACTGCGAACAATATTTTTAGGCAAGGGAAAATAATACTGCATGCAGATAGAAATTTTACCATCGCATAAAATTGATAAACAAAGATGGAACGATTGCATACAACAAAGCAATAACCCGCTTATTTATGCAACGTCTGCATATCTTGATCATATGGCTGATAACTGGGAAGGTTTTGTTGCAGACGATTATAGTATAGTTATGCCTGTGCCCTGGAAAAAAAAATATGGTATAAGATATTGTTATCACGTTCCGTTTGTGCAGCAACTTGGTGTATTTGGAAAAAATATTAAGGAGAATGAAATTGACATTTTCATGAATTGTTTACACCAGAATTATAAGTATGGTGATTATTCTTTTAATTATTCAAATCAAATAAACAAAGCAACCCAGCGTAACAATTATATCCTTTTGCTTTCATCTAAATATTCAATCTTAAAAGAATTTTATCTATCACACACTTTAAAAAGCCTTAAAAAAGCCAATCAGTTTTCTTTGCAATATGAAGAAGGAGATGCTGAAGAAACTATATCAATCTTCTCAGAATTATACGCTGACAGAATTAAAAAAGTTTCAGGAAACTATTATCAAAAATTTGCGGCACTATGTAAATTAAAAGAAGCAGAAAATAATTTATTGGTAAGAAGAGTGCTTAATAAAAACGAAATACTTGCAAGTGTTTTATTATTGAAAGATGAACGCCGTTATTATAATTTAATGATGACATCAACCAGCGAAGGAAGAAGACAATGTGCGGGTACTTTTTTATATGACTCATTAATAAAAGAACTTTCACATAATGGCGTTATGCTTGATTTTGAAGGCTCTGACCTTGAAGGTGTAGAATTTTTTTATAAAGGTTTTGGAGCAGTTAATCAGCCCTATTCGCAAATGCACATAAATAATCTTGGCTTTCCATTAAGCTTGTTTAAACGCTGAACGTTCTTCTAAAATTCTTTCTGCAATCATTATATCAACAGGCCTTGTAATTTTTATATTTTCATATTCACCTTCAGTTAAAAAAACTTTTGTTCCATACGTTTCAACAACGGTTGCTTCATCAGTAAACGCTTCGCTGTATGGCTGGTTAAACGCAGGTATAATTATATCGCTCAAAAAAGTTTGCGGCGTTTGTATAATGCGCACCTGCTGCCTGTTTGCTATTGTGTGATGTGTTGAATCTATTATGCGTATACTGTCTGTTGCAGCAACCGCTGGTATAGCACTTCCTTTTTCAAGTGCCTGCCTGTAACAACTTTGAATTAAAGGAACAGAAACCAAACACCGCACTGCATCATGAATAAACACAACAGATTTTTCTTTCACTTCCTTCAAACCATTTTGCACAGAATGAAACCTTGTATCGCCACCTGTAACAATTTTAATTTCCATGTCTTTAAAAAATTCTTTTATGATGGCATGCCCTTTTTGTGTATATTGTTCAGGTAATACAAGTATAATATTTATATCAGCATAAGCACGCAAAAAAGTATCAAGCGTGTACCATAAAACAGGTTTATCATGTAATAATAAAAATTGTTTAGGCACCATGTTTCCCATTCTTTTGCCAATACCGCCGGCAACAATTACAGCGCACTTATTCATACAAACAAAGAAAACAATTTTTATTATGAAGCATTATATAAATAAACTATCGCAGGGTATTTATTACAAATAATGTAAAGCAACGCAGCACATCTTGTATATAATATTAGCATAATAATTGCTTCATTACAATGCCCTATGTTCTATAAAAAAGATCAAATATGAAATTAGCTTTTATCGCAAGTTATCCTCCCAGAGAGTGTGGCATTGCTACGTTTACACAGAACTTAATTACCGCAGTTCAGGAAGGCAGCAACTTTGCAACAGCATCAGACAGTGTTGTAATTGCAATGACTGATTTTAAAAGCG
>CAZZXW010000121.1:0-8528 GCA_964658095.1 uncultured Parafilimonas sp.
AAAATTAACAACGCCAAACCCATGGGGTTCTAATACACTTGAATGGACAACACCTATCAACACTGGTCATGGTAACTGGCCTGGAGAAATTCCTGAAGTACATCGCTGGCCTTATGATTATGGTAAAGATGGCCAGGAGTTTATTCCGCAGAATGTGCCTGTGGGGCATGATGAGACTGCTCATTAATTCATTTTTTTAAAAAATATATTATGTCCCGAAATTCTTCGGGACATTCTTTTTTATTGACATTTGCGCCGTGATTAATAAAAGCAATTCTGCCTCTTATAATCTTGTATCAAAATTTAAAGATTATTTTTTACTGATGAAGTTTACGTTGAGCTTCACAGTTGTATTTACCTGCGTAATATGTTACTTGCTTGCACCCAATATTGTTCAGTATTCATGGCTGTATATTGTTATTTTATTTATTGCAGGATTATTGATAACCGGAAGCGCCAATGCAATAAACCAGGCGGTTGAAAAAGATACAGATGCTTTAATGCGAAGAACAGATAAACGCCCTGTAGCAACCGGAAGAATGTCAGCAAATGAGGCGTATGCTTTTGCTTTAGTTGCTGGTTTAACCGGCGTTGTACTTATATATTTTTTCTTTAATCTTCCCTCTGCATTGCTTTCTGCGTTTAGTATTTTTTTATATGCATACGTTTATACACCATTAAAAAAAGTAAGTTCGATTGCTGTTTTAGTAGGTGCTTTTCCAGGCGCCCTGCCTTGCCTTATTGGTTGGGTTGCCGCTACCGGTTACATTAGCCCGTTTGCTGAAATTAATGTGAATGGTGTTGCTTATTCAAATGGCGCTGGCTGGGCTTTGTTTGGCATCCAGTTTCTCTGGCAGTTTCCGCATTTTTGGGCAATAGCCTGGGTAGCTTATAAAGACTATGCGAAAGCGGGTTTCAAGTTGCTGCCATCAAAGAAAGGCCCGACTAAATTTACTGCCTTGCAAACCATTCTTTATTCAATCGTATTAATTCCCGCAGGTATATTGCCGCATTATTTTAATATCACCGGCATAACAAGCCTTTATATAGTGCTGGCAGCAAATATCTTTTTACTTATCCAGTGCATCAGGCTTTATATTAAACCTGATGTTGACGCAGCCCGGCGTGTTATGTTTAGCTGTTATATTTATTTACCCGTTGTTTTTCTTTCGCTGCTGGCTGATAAAGTTTAATGATATTACTAAACAGGTTTATTTTTAATTAAACTTAAAGGTTTAAGTTCCGGCATTATCAAATGAATAATAATCAACCCAACAAGATAACTGCAGCTTGCAATAATAAACATCGGCTGGTATCCAAACTTCGCAATAATAAATCCGGTGGAAGCAGCAAGAATAATCCCGCTGATGGTGCCGATCGTTCCTCCAAAACCTGTAACAGAAGCCACATACCGTGAAGGAAATAAATTGGAAGGCAACGCATACATGTTTGCACTCCAGCCCTGGTGCGCCGCCGTGGCAAGTGCAATTAATGCTACCGCAACAGGAAGGCTATGTGTCTGCGATGCAAAATAGATGGGCGTTACACATAAAGCACAGATAAGCAGCGTGGTTTTACGTGCCTTGTTTTCACTCCATCCATGCCGCATAAAACTGGTGGCAAGCCATCCAAAAAAAATACTGCCCGCATCTGACACGGCATAAATAATAAAAAATGTTAGCCCGAAACTGCTTAACTGAAGCTTTTGAGCAAAGGCTTTATTGTCATTAAAAAAAGTAGGAAGCCAGGTTAGAAAAAAATACCAGATAGGATCAGCAAAGAATTTCCCGATGGCAAAAATCCATGCCTGTTTATATTTAAACAATTTAAAAAAAGGAATATGCTGCTGCGTTGTAATGTTGTCTTTTCTTATATAATCAAGCTCTTCCGCAGATAATTTTTTTGATTGTTCCGGCTTGTTATAATTGATAAGCCATGCTATTAGCAAAACAAAACCAATGCATCCTGTTATAATAAATGCAGTGCGCCAACCATAATGAATAATGACATACGGAATAGTGATGGCTGTAAAAATTACACCCACATTTGAACCTGCATTTAATAAGCCGCTTGCAAATGAACGTTCCTGTTTTGGAAACCATTCAGAGGTTGTTTTTATAGCCGATGGAAAGTTGGTTGATTCGCCTAAACCAAGCAGTGCACGTATAAAACGTAAGTTAGAAAATGACTGTACAAAACCGGTAAGCAAGCCTGCTAAACTCCATATAATTATGCCGATAGAAAATCCTTTTTTTGTGCCGAGTTTATCAATCAGCCAGCCTGCAACAAGAAAACCAATTGCATACAGCGTTTTAAAAGCAGCATCCACCAAACCCATTTGCTCTTTAAACTTTGCAATAAGATTTGGAGTAAGAATTATGCCTGATGAAACGCCCAACATTTCACGTTTAAAATTGTCGTCCGTCATTACAAAACTCATTACCTGCCGGTCAATATAATTTATGGTGGTTGCAAAAAACAACAGGCCAATAATGCGCCAGCGATAATTGTGCTTTATACGTTCCAACCAAAATAATTTTTTGCGTTGTGATACGAAACATCAGCAACCATTTTTCCAAGCCAGTTTATATCATAAGGAAGTTCGCCTTTCTCCATATCGCTGCCAACAAGGTTGCATAATATTCTCCTGAAATAATCATGACGGCTGAAAGAAAGAAAGCTGCGTGAATCTGTAACCATACCCACAAAGCGGCTTAACAAATTCATGTTGGATAAAGTGTTCAGTTGTTGTTCAATGCCATCTTTCTGATCAAGGAACCACCATGCACTTCCCCATTGAATTTTACCAGCGACAGAACCATCATTAAAATTACCTGCAAGCGTTGCAAACACTTCATTATCTTTTGGGTTAAGGTTATAGAGAATTGTTTTTGCAAGCTTATCTTCTTTATCCAATGTATTTAAAAATGAAGATAAAGTTTGTGCCTGGTTATAATCACCAATAGAGTCTGTGCCTGCATCTTTTCCAACAAGATTAAATAAGCGTGAATTGTTATTCCGCATTGCACCGAGATGAAATTGCTGCGTCCAGTTTTTTTCATGATACAGCTTACAAAGCTCAAATAAAACATAAGCTTTTAATGATTGCAATTTGCCATCTTCAACCAGCTTTTTCTTATTCAATAATTTCAAAAACGTTTTATCGATTTTTTGTTTATCATGAGTAAGTGACGGAATAAATGCAAGCCCGTGATCAGACAAACGGCAGCCGTTATCATGAAAATAATCAATACGGTTTTGTAAAGCAGCAATAAAATCATCGAGGTTCTTTATTGATGAGTTTGTTATTTCTTCAAGTATTTTAAGCTGGCTTAACCATTCATCTTTATTATCAAAATTTAATAAAGTATCCGGCCGAAAAGCAGGCAACACTTTTATAGGAAGATTATTTTGAACAATTTGTTGATGATGGCTTAAATCATCTGTTGGATTATCTGTGGTGCACAACAATTCAACTTTGTAATGATTTAAAATTTCATGAACACTAAATTTTGTTTGCAGTAATTCGTTGTTGTAATGATAAATTCTTTCAGCGCTTTCTTCATCTAATAATTCATGTATGTTGAAAAGTTGTTTTAATTCAAGGTGCGTCCAATGGTATAAAGGGTTGCGCATTGCATAAGGAACCGTTGCTGCCCAGGCCTTGAATTTAGAAAGGTCATCTGCATCGCCGGTAATATATTTTTCATTCATGCCATTAGCACGCATGGCACGCCATTTATAATGATCACCGCTCAACCAGGCTTCTGTTATTGTTGAAAATTTTTTATTGTTTGCTATATCAGCCGGCGATAAATGATTATGATAATCTATAATGGGCAACTGATGTACATAATCAAAATATAGTTTTCTAGCAGTATCTGAATGCAGCAAAAAATTGTCTGTTATAAATGTGAGCACGTTAGAAATTTATGTTGAAGTAAAGCTAACTATTCACGCCCATTTATTGTTGCGGCTTATGCCTAACATTAATCCACGCAACTCTGCAAGGCCACGCATTCTTCCAATGCATGAGTAACCGGGATTTGTCTTCTTATGCATATCATCCATCATCACATGGCCATGATCGGGACGAAAAGGAATTGGTTCATCAACCGTTTGTTGAATAGATAAAATTTCATTCATCACTGCATACATATCTGTATCACCATTAAGATGATCGGCTTCATAAAAATTTCCAAATTCATCTCTTTTTGTATTACGCAAATGCACAAAATGAATCCTGTTATTGATCAGCTTAATTATTTCAACTAAATTATTATTTGCTGATGCGCCAAATGATCCAGTACAAAAACAAAAGCCATTGGCTTTGCTATTCACTGCTGATAAAATGTACTCAACATCATCTTTGTTTGAAACAATTCTTGGCAAGCCAAAAATATCAAACGGCGGATCATCAGGATGTAAAGCAAGTTTTATGTTATGTTCTTCACAAACAGGAATTACTTGTTCAAGAAAATATTTTAAATGCTGTTTTAAAATTGAATGATCAATGTTTTTATAAGTTTCAAGGTTTTGCTTCAATTCCTCCACACTTAATTTTTTTTCACCGGGAATACCAAATAATATAACAGAGGTAAGTTCATTCAACTGTGATGACGAATATGTTTTGTATCTTTTTTCTGCTTCATGTATAATTGAAGGTGCATAACTATCAGCGGCGTTTTTTCTTTTCAAAATATATACATCAAACACTGCAAGATCAACCCAGTTAAAATATAAAGCATGCGAACCATCTGGCATTATGTACGTGAGATTTGTACGTGTCCAGTCTGTTACAGGCATAAAGTTGTATGTAACAATCTTAATATTACAGGCAACAAGATTAATAAGTGTTTGTTTATAATTTTCAATATGCTGTTTAAAATCGCCGGTTTGTGTTTTTATCGATTCATGTATAGGAACGCTTTCTACAACATCCCATGTTAAGCCAGCTGATTCAATTATTTTTTTTCGCTTTTTAATTTCTTCTATGCTCCAAACTTCTCCATGCGGAATATGATGCAATGCAGTTACAATTCCTATTGCACCTGTTTGTAAAACATGTTGTAATGTAACCGGATCATCTGGGCCAAACCATCGCCAAGTTTGTTTAAGCTGCATAGATTAATTTGAAATTTTGAAGATGTGCTAATTTGAAAATATATACACTTTATGTTAAGCATAAAATAATCAAACACCAGAATTAATATTAAAACCACCATCAACACAAACAACTTCACCGGTTACAAATTTTGAAGCATCACTCAAAAGCCAGATCAAAGCACCAGCCAGCTCTTCAGGCTTGCCAAATCTTTTAAACGGTGTATTCCTGATAACTGCTTCTCCCCTTTCAGTATAACTGCCATCATCGTTTGTAAGCAATTTCCTGTTTTGATTGGTTATAAAAAAACCTGGTGCAATTGCATTTACGCGAATGCTTTCACCAAAGCGATTGGCTGTTTCAACACTCATCCATTTTGTATAATTATCTATTGCTGCTTTTGCCATCGAATAACCCAACACACGTGTTATAGTTGTTTGTGCCGTCATTGAAGAAATGTTTACAATACTTGCGTTTCCACTTTGCTGCAATGCTTCGCCAAAAACAGAAACGGGCAACATGGTTCCAAATAAATTTATATTAAAAGCTTTACGCATACCATCCATGTTAATGTTGAAAATATCATCGCCCGGTTTAATCACACCTTCTGGCACGTTGCCGCCAGCAGCATTTACTAAACCATCAATACGGCTAAACTTTTCCAGCACCTCATTTTTAACATGCAGCAAATCTTCTTTATTCAAAACATCAGCTTTAATAAAAATGGCATCTTTGTTTCGTTGCTTAAGTTGGCTTGCACGTTCATTGCCAACAGTTTCATTTCTTCCTACCAATACAACTTTTGCATCCATATTCGCGACTGACTGTACAAATGTTTCACCCAATACTCCTGTGGCGCCTGTGATAATTATTACTTTATTTGCAAGGCTGAAAAGTTGCTGCATAGTTATTGTTGTGATTGAAGATAAATTGCAAAAGTATTTACAATGGTTTTATGTTTTGGTGAATTGTTATTGAGATTTGCGCCGGATGATGCAGCAGAGTGGGTTGAAAAAAATGCACTTGATGTTTACCTGGGAGGTTCAGAAATGAACGTTGCTTCAGCTTTATCCAAATGGCGTGTTCCTGTAAGTTATTGCTCTGCATTGCCTGAAAATTTTTTATCAAATCAATTAATAAAAAAGATCAGCGGACAAAACATTAATACATCAGGCATTATTTATAATGGCAATAAACTTGGTTTGTATTATTTATTGAAAGGAAAAGAAATTCAGCATACTGAAGTAATTTATGATCGTTATAATTCTTCTTTTTCAACGTTGCAGCCAGGCATGATCAACTGGGATAAAACTTTAAATGGCATACGCTGGTTTCATTTCAGTGCTATTTCACCAGCTTTAAGTGAAAGCGCTGCATTGGTTTGTGAAGAAGCATTACAGGCGTGTTTAAAGAAAAATATTTTTATTTCAGTAGATCTTAATCATCGCCCGAAGTTGTGGCAATACAGCAAAAAAGCAAATGAAATCATGCCTCAACTTGTACAACATTGTGATCTGATTATGGGTAATATCTGGTCAGTTGAAACGATGCTTGATATCAGTGTTCCTGAAAACATACACACCATAAACACAAAAGAAAATTACCTGCAACAGTCAAAGAAAACCTCTGAAGAAATAATGAAACGCTTTAAAAAATGTAAAGTAGTTGCCAACACTTTTCGCTTTGATAAAACATCTATTGAATATTATGCAACTGTTTACGCTAACAATAATTTTTATAGCTCATCAACTTACAAAACAGATAAAGTAATTGATAAAGTAGGCAGCGGCGATTGTTTTATGGCTGGTTTAATTTATGGCATCTACCATCATTTGCCTTATCAGCAGGTTGTAAATTTTGCTACAGGCGCAGCTTTTCAGAAATTATTTATTAAAGGCGATTGTATTGATAAAACAGTTGAAGAAATAAAATTATTTATACAGCATTATGTCTAAAAAAGATTTTATACAACAGTTTATTTGCACAGAAAAAATACTGCCTTTATATTATGATGACAGCGTTGAAACAAGCATTACTGTTTTAAAAACTTTGTACAATGCAGGAATTAAAATTGTTGAATACACCAATCGTGGCATACATGCACTTGATAATTTTATAGCACTGCGCAAACTTGTAAATGAAGAAATGCAAGACCTGCAATTGGGTGCCGGCACTATTAAAACTATAGTTGATGCGCAGTTATTTATTTCAGCCGGTGCAGATTTTATAGTATGCCCTGTTGTAAATGCTGATGTTGCAGCAATCGTTCATAAAGCAGGGCTGTTATGGATTCCCGGTTGCATGACGGCGACAGAAATTTTTACTGCAGAATCAAACGGCGCAACCATTGTAAAAATTTTTCCGGGTAATATATTAGGGCCGCAGTATATTTCTGCCGTAAAAGAATTATTTCCTTATTTATTATTTATGCCAACCGGCGGCGTTGATGTTAATAAAGAAAATTTAAGCAACTGGTTTAATGCCGGTGTTTGTGCTGTTGGAATGGGCAGCAAGCTGGTAAGCAAAGCAATTACAGAAAATAAAGATTACGAAAAATTACAGGCACTTACTCAAGAAGCAATCCTAATTATACAATCGATTTAAGAACTTATCTCCTTAATATTTTTTAATAATTAATAGAGCTTTATGTCTTTTATGTTATGAAGTAACATTTGCTTTAGCAGATGAAAGATTATTTTTTATCATGTATTGCCTGTTTATCTTTTTAAATATCCATAAAGAAACAATTACCCAAACAATGCCAAGGCATAATGAAGCAATTACGTCAGTTGGGTAATGCATTCTTAAAATGATCCGGCTTATACCAATTGTGATTGAAAAAAGTGCAAGAAAAATTGCAATAATCCATTTATACATTTTTTTCCATGCACGTTTGTGTATTATAAAAATTAATAAGCTGCATAAAATAAAAGATGAAAGTGCATGGCCGCTGGGAAAACTAAATGTATGCAACTCTTCAATGATGGGTAGGCCGGGACGTTGCCTGTGAAAAAGAATCTTTAATCCAAATATCATGGCCGTACTGGTTACACCAATAATTGCTACATCAACGCCATTCCTGAATCTTTTTTTTATAAAGAAGTAACCAATCAAAATTAAATAGGCAGGCACCATAAACTGAACAGATCCAAAGAAGCTAAATACTTCCATCGTTCTTATTAAACCAGGTGTTGTAAACGAATCAAAAAATAAAAAAATATTATTGTCAATGGCACGCTGTTTACCTTGCAAAACACCTTCGGCAAGAAATGCAAACATGAACAAGGCAACAATAAACAGAGCGCTTATAAGTAAAACCTTAAGCGAAAGCGTTTCTATAATTTTTTTGTTTTCGTTCATAATTTATTGCAGCCTGTAAAAGTATTAAAATATAAATTTGGTGTAACTATTGATATTTGTAACT
>CAZZXW010000122.1:0-8526 GCA_964658095.1 uncultured Parafilimonas sp.
TGCCATTGCTGAATGCAGGCATACAACCCGCAAAAAGTACAAAGCACAAACAGCGTTGTTAAAAATCTTTTTATAGCAGGCTTATTGTCTAATACTTTATATGCAATGAATAAAAGAAATAAAGTGTCAAGATATTTTCTGAAGGTAAGATACCAACCCGCAATGGAATGACCATATGGATTAAACATTTGGATAACCAAGTAAAACAGAATCACAAGCACAGCAATAATCACCGGCGTATGTATAAACTGGTTAAACGTTTCTTTTAAATTCACTCTTTTAATAAAAAGACTAAAAAGTGTTGCCAGAATTAGTATATCTGATACAACTCCGGTTGGCAAATCAGCGTAGAAAAATCTTGTAAATGAAAACGCAAAAAATGAGTAGGTCATATTGATATACAACCCGGCTTCTGTATTTGAAAAACAGGTAATTACTATCGCTATACCTATTAATCCACCTGCCAGGCCAATACCCACTAAAGTTTGATGCGCAAACAAGTAACCAAATGCTATTGCAGCAAGTGGAAATAAAATATAGCCAACCCAGTTATTCAGCTTCTGATCAATAAAGCTGGTGTACCAGAATTTTTCTATTCCTGATATAACAGTACTGCGGGGCATTTAAAAAAATAAAATTTTTAAAAAAATATAAATGAGTATAGCTGCAACAACAAGCGTTACAATTTTTTCGTGTATTGAAATTTTTTTCTCAGACTTTGGATTATACATCATTTAAATTTTCTAACTCAACCATATTTAATACAGAACCGGTGAACTTGCCGTTGAGACTTTTAAAAAAATTAATTGATTCTTTATCTATTTGTTTTATAATATGCCTTGCTGAAAAAATAGCAACCACACCATCCACGTATTGCGTTAATTCCCTGCTATCAGAAAAATCATTCAATGGCGGCCCTTCTAAAAAAACATAATCATACACTTCTGTAAGCTTTTGTAAATGCATAAGCAAATGCTTTGAAGGTAAAATTTCAGATGGTGTATAATCACCACCGCCACAACCAATAACAAATACGCCCTGGTGCACACCCACTGCAGCATTCTTTACATCTTCCAATAACTGTTCATTTTTATCCTGCGCTACAATTTGTTCAAGCACTGGTGTTCCATGCAACTGCACGGTAAGATCATTATTGCAAAAATTAGTATCAACAATCAGTATCTTCTTTTTACTTAAACTAAAGCTGTAAGATAAAGCCTGTATCAATGTTGTTTTGCCCTGGCCTTTTCTTGTGCTTGTAAAAAGAAATACTTTTTTGCCGCTGTGCTCAATTTCATAACGCAGTTTGCGTAAAGATTCTCTGAACACATTGTTCCTGTTTTTCTCTTCATGATTTTCAGGTGTTGAAGTATTTGCTATAACATCTGCAAGCATTTTATTTTTAAGGTTCATAAAATTAACCATGCTTAACAGCTTAAGGTTTACTATGCGTGAAAATATAAATGGTGTTTTTATGGATGAATCAAGATAAGTTAGAAAAATAATTACCAGTACTGATATAACAAATACAGCACCGCCGGCCATACCAACAATTATATATCTTTTTGAAGGCAGTGGTTCAATAGCAGGCTGACCAACCAATATTTGATGAAAATTATTAATTGAATTATTGTTGATATCTAACGCTGCATTGTATTTTTCCTGTGCTGATGCATATTCTTTTTCAGCAAGATCTGCATCTTTCGAAACTATTTCTGCGTTAGCATTTTTACTTGCCTGGCTTAGAATGCTTCCCTGTAAATTATCTATCTGGCTTTGCAGGTAAGCAATTTGAGTTGTACTTGCCTGCATATCAACTTCAAGATCACTTTTTTTATCAAGCAATGTTTTTTGATCATCTGCTGAACTGGTATTTTTCGAAGTGCTTACAGTAAGTAATTTACTATGATACTGTGCTTTTAGTTTTGTGTATTGATCTAAAGCATTCTGATCTGTTGAACCGCTTTGCAGGTACCTGTTGTTAGCATCATTCATTTGGTTTCTTAATGCTATAAGATCGGCATTACTGTTTGTTTGATCGGTTGTGCCTAATGAAGCAAGTTTGCTGTTCGTTTTTTGCAGTTCATAATATGCGCTGGTATATTTTGCTTTTTGATCTGCTAACTGTGTTTGTAAAGCAGCCACCTGGTCATACGTGCTGCTGCTTTGATCAGTACCTAAACCACCTGTACTTTTTAAAGCAGCATTTTTTTGTTCACGGTCTTCTTTTTTTCTTGCCAGCATACTTTGCAGCGTATCTATCGATACTTCATTTCTTTCTGTGCGGATAAATTTATAATACCGTACAAATTCCTGGAAAACAGTGTTTACCATAAACGCAGAAAGTTCCGGGTTTTCAGAAGAATAATTTATCTGTATATAATCTGTACGTTCAACACGGTAAACATTCAGATCTTTCATTATTGAATTGTAATCGTACTGGTACAGCTTTATAAACTCAAGCAATTTTTTTTCATTGGGTTTATAAGAAGTAAGAATGCTCATAGAATCAAGCTTGTGCTGCAACAGTGTTTTAGCTTCTTCTTTATTCAATTCCCAGTAAACAGGTAATTGTTTTTGATCATTTGTAAGCGTACGAAAAGGTTGCGCAGGATTTTCAAGATCATGCAACATAGCACTGTAGGATAAAAGGCTTATAACAGTTGGAGATGTAAACGTTACAACAACATTATTAAACTTTGTATCTGTTTCATAAAAATTACTTTCTTCATTTAGCTTGGCAATATCGTTGGTAGTGAAACCAGTTGAAACCTGCGATATAGAAAGGTATTCCTTTTTTTCGTGTGTAGTTAACACCCAGGCAATTGCCGCAGCAATTATAGTTGAGCCAATTATAATCCACTTTCGTTTTGATAAAACCCTCAACAGATATACAAAGTCCATAATTAGTTTTTAATAAGATATGATTGTTTAATATTTTTATGCACTTAAACTAACTTCCCTTGTAGAAATTAAATTAACTGCAAAATTAGGTTGAATTTCCAGAGTATTGTCTGCATTAAACAAATTACCAAGGTCATCATTAAGAACAACTTCAGTTGCAGCTTCAATTGTCTTTGCATTCCTGCATTTTTTATTAGCGCAAAGGTTGCATTTGTTTATAAACGAAGGTTGATCAGCTTTTATTTGTAAGATATTAATATTTTGTTGCAAACCAGCTTTTTCAACTGGCTCGCTCTTAAAACTATTAACAGGCTTTTGTATATCAAAGGATATATTCATTTCTAAATTGAAACGGCAAAATTAAAACTGCTGCTAAGCCTGTTTTACTAAAACCAGTGAAGCACTTAATATTCTTCGTAAGTGTAAAATTTCAGCAATTTATTTTTTTTGAAATGAGAAAAGAACATCAAACTATACATCAACAGTTTCAGATTGCCGCTGTGCCTTCTCCCACACAGCAGATTGCTTATTTGAAATAAAGCGGAAAAAGCCAAGTATTACGGAGTAATTCATGAAAGTGAAATATCCAAAAACTTTTAAAAACTTAAACCTGGAATTCGGCGAAATTAATTGTGAAAGTAAGGCTGATAAATAAAAAAGTACCTGTAAAAAAAACAGAATTGTATAGGCTAAATTTACCTGTGCAAAAGCTAACACGGCGTTTGAAATAAATAGCAATATCAGGCAGAGCGGGCTTAACGTCCACCTTAAAACTCTATGCGACACATATAAAAAAGTAAGCCGCGGATGTTTTCGGAAATTTAATAATGGCAGCAACATGCGCATAGCCTGAAAGCCACCGGCTGCAATTCTTACCTTTCGTTTTTTTTCTTCTTTAATAGATAAGGAAGATAATTCACTGGCATAGGCATTTGGCTCATACATTATTCTATAACCTTGTTGCGCGGCTTTTAAGGATATAATAAAGTCGTCCAGAATTACTGAACCAGGTAATGGCTGGTATAACCTTCTGCGCACAGAAAACAGTTCACCCGCGGCACCAACTACAGAATAAAATTCGGAATCAATTTTTTTCAGGTAAGATTCATATTTCCAATACAAACCTTCCCTGTTACCAACGCCATCAATATCATTTTCAGAAGACATAACTCTTTTTTCACCTGCCACTCCACCGACATTTTCATAGTAGTAATGAGACGCAATAGTTTTTACAGCTTCTTTATTTAAAAAAGTATTTGCATCGCTCATTATTAATATATCATTATTTGCTGCTGCAATTGCCCTGTTTAGTGCTTCAGACTTACCTTTACGTTCATAAGCGTGTAATAATTTTATATGCGGATACTGTTTTACAATAGAAACCGTTTTATCAGTTGAACCGTCTGTAATAAAAATAAATTCGATCTTTGATAAAGGATAATCTTGCTGAATAGAATTAATAATTTTTTTTTCTATAACAGCTTCTTCGTTATAAGCAGCAACAATAAATGAAACAGTTGGCGTAAAAGAAAAAACGGCAGGTTTTAAATATTTAGGCTTAAATTTATTTATTGTATAAGCAATTAAAGCATATCCAATATAATTATACATTATAATAAATATTGATGTAACTAAAACAATTTCAAAAAAAAGCATAAAGTGGTATAATTTTTTAAGTATCAAAATTATGCATTTACATCAGCCGTTTATTATTTGCGTTCACGAGCATTTTTTTTACGTTTACCAACTTGCAGCTATTGAAGATTTTTGAGTATCTTAATTTTATGTCCTAATCAAAAAAAACATTTTAAAATCCTGAAATTACTAAACGTATGAAACATAAAATGCTACTCGTAGATGATGATAAGGTAATGCTTCAACTGCTTAAGAAAATATTTGAAAAAGAATATATTGTTTTTACAGCCAGCGATGGTGCAGAAGCTTTGCATTATTTGTATCATGGGGTAAAGCCAGATGTAATTGTGAGCGACCTGATGATGGAAAACATTAACGGTTATGAATTTGTAAAGCTGCTTTCAACCAGCGTGGCTTTTAATAAAATACCGGTGGTTATACTTTCCAGCATGGCAGAATCTGAAGCCGCACGCATGTTTCCTTCAGTAAAATCAATTACCAAACCATTTGATCCTTTAAAGCTTTTAAGCTATATTAACACCCGCGTTTTAAGCGCAGATGCCCAGGTATTTTCCAAAAACTAATAAACTATGTTACAAACCACTAATGTTCCGCAGGAACAGCCCAACAACCAGGAAATTAATAATGATGCTGAATTGCTTGAAATAAGTTTAAGCAAAGCATTTAACATGAAAGTTTTAATGATTGGCTGTAATGATACAATTAAAACCAAATTTACTGACGGCGGTTTTGAAATAACAGCTGTACGTAACATTCATGAAGCAAAAAAATGCATTCACAATATTCCAGATGGCAGCTTATTGTTTGATGCTGTTATTTGTGATGGCTTTGTTGGCGAAAAAAGCATATTGCATTTTGCCGGTTATTTATGCGCCACAAAATCTTTATGCACTATTCCTTTTATTTTGTTTGTGAGCGATAACCAGTTTGATTCTGATATCTGCACACAATCTCAGGGAATTGATGACCTGATCACTATTGAAACACCCTTAAGTGACCTTTCAGATAAAATATGGATATTAAAAAAGTATAAAACTTTACAGAGCAGCATGCCCTACTCTATTTCATCAGAAGAAACATCCGGCATTAATAAGCAGTTTATATTAAAGAGAATTATTGATATTGTTATTTCAGGCATTGCACTTATAGTTCTATCTCCATTAATTCTTATCATCGCAATCTGCATAAAACTAGAATCAAAAGGCCCTGTGTTTTATAAATCTTTACGTGCAGGCACAGGTTATAAAGTTTTTACTTTTTTCAAGTTTAGAACAATGGTAGTTAATGCAGAAGATATGGTAAAAGATCTTAAGCATTTGAACGAATACAAAGGTTATAAAAGTAGTTACTTTTTTAAGATAAAAGATGATCCGCGGGTAACAAGAGTTGGGCAATTTTTACGTAAAACCAGTCTTGATGAAATACCCCAGCTTATAAATGTGTTAATTGGTGATATGAGCCTGGTTGGCAACAGGCCGCTTCCGCTTTATGAAGCTTCAGCTATTACAGTTGATAAATCTGCAAAGAGATTTTTAGCACCGGCTGGCATTACAGGTTTATGGCAGGTTAAAGGCAGATCTAATGTTGATTTATCTGTTGATGAAAGAATAAACATGGATCTTGATTATGCTGATAAGCAGTCTCTTTTGCTGGATATGAAGATTTTACTCAAAACACCAAAAGAGCTAATACTCAAGAACAATGTTTAGTCAAGTTTTAATTATACTTTTTGCTGTAATATTTATTTATTGCGGCGTCTCAGTAGTATACCTGTTTGTATTTGCAGTTGCGTCAAAATTTTATAAGCGTAACAGCATAACGGCAACTTATATTCCTTTAAAGAAAATTGCTGTATTAGTACCAGCTTATAAAGAAGATGGAATTATTGTTGCAACAGCACAAAATTTATTGAGCCAGGATTACCCTTCGCATTTATTTGAAGTTTACATAATAGCCGATTCTTTTAAAAACACAACCATACAGCAGTTAAGTACATTGCCCTTGCATGTTATAAATGTTGCTTTTGAAAACAGTTCTAAAACAAAATCGCTTAATGAATGTTTCAGGCAAATAGATGAGCAATATGATATTGCCTTAATATGCGATGCTGATAACATGTTAGCCAAAAGATTTTTAAAAGATATCAACGATGCATTTCTTGCCGGTGCCGAAGCGGTTCAGGGAAGAAGAGTAGCAAAAAATAATGATACATCTTTTGCTTTATTGGATGGCTGCAGTGAAGCAATCAATAATAATATTTTTCGCAAAGGTGCAAATGCACTTGGGTTATCATCATCTGTAATCGGTTCAGGTATGGCATTTGATTTTGAAGTGCTGCGTAATGCATTAGCCAATATATCTGCCATTAGTGGTTTTGATAAACCTTTGCAATTAAAGATTGTTGAATCTGGCACTAAAATAAAATATCTTGAAGATGCATTAATCTTTGATGAGAAGATTGATAATCCTGATGCATTTAAGCAACAACGCAAAAGATGGTTGCTAAGCCAGTTTATTTATTTAAAAGAATATTTTCTTAAAGGATGCAGTTACCTGTTAAAAGGCAACATAAGTTATTTTAATCTTGCTGTAGCCAACAACCTTGTTCCGCCAAGAGCATTTTTAATTGCAGCGCTTCCATTGTTATGCATAGCTGCATTTTTTATAAAGCCAGTTATTTTTATCAGTGCTTTATTGTTGATGTTATTATATGTAACAAGCCTTGTAGTTGCAATTCCATCAGAATTAAAAAATAAAAACCTGTTAAGCGCTTTAGCGCAATTGCCCAAAGCAATATCCTTAATGATCTTTAATTTATTCAGGCTTAAAAAAGCAAAACAGGTTTTTATACATACAGTTCACACAAAAAGCGAGATAACAAATCCGCTATATAAAATACATGGAGAGTAAGAAGCCGCTGATATCAATAATTACTATTAATTATAATAACGCAGAGGATACATGTGACTTTATTGAGTCTGTACTTTGCCTTAATTATGATAATCTTGAAGTGATTGTTGTTGATAATGCTTCAAAAGAAAATCCATCAGAAAAACTTAGAAATATTTACCCGGCTGTAAACATTATTTTAAGTGAGAACAATCTTGGTTTTGCCGGCGGAAATAACCTTGGTATCAAAAAGGCAAAAGGAGATTATTTGTTTATTGTAAATAATGATACAGTAATGATGCCTGATATAATGGAAGGCTTAATTGAAGTGTTTGAAATGTACGCTGACGCAGGCGTTGTATGTCCTAAGTTTCATTATTATGATTCACCAGGCACAATTGAATTTGCAGGTTATAATAAGGTAAATAATTTCAGCGGAAGAAACAGCATGATTGGTTGCAAGAAAAAAGATCATGGGCAATATGAAGAGATTAAAGCAACGCATTATGCACACGGCGGCGGTATGATGGTTTCGAGAAAAGTTATTAAAGAAGTTGGGCCAATGCCGGAACTGTATTTTTTATATTATGAAGAGTTTGACTGGTGCGAACAAATTAAGAACAAGGGTTTTAAAATTTATTATCAGCCAAAATCTTTGATCTATCATAAAGAGTCAATGTCTGTAGGCAAGAAAAGTACATTAAAAACGTTTTATTTAAACAGGAACAGAATATTGTTTATGCGCAGAAATGTAAAAGGTTTATCATTTTTTGGTTTTGCACTTTACTATACGCTTATAACAATACCGAAAAACACATTTACTTATCTGTATAAAAAAGAGCCACAACATTTAAAGGCTTTCTGGAAAGGTTATTTATGGAATCTTTCAAACAGTAACATTAAAAAACTTGACTCATGTGCGGTATAGCAGGCTTTTGCGATTTTAATAAACGAACAGATTCTTCTGTTCTCAAAAAAATGACGGATTCGCTCATCCATCGCGGACCTAATGATTCAGGTTATGAAGTGTTTGATACACCTAATGCTTACATTGGTTTAGGGCAACGCAGGTTATCA